>JBJMTR010000516.1:0-4054 GCA_045811565.1 Bradyrhizobium sp. | reverse complement strand
CGCGGCGGCCGACGCCGCTTGGCGCGACGAGATCGTCGGCGACTGGCACGCGCGCCTGCGGCAGCAAGATTTCCTGGACATCGAGGTCGGAGGGCATTGATGGCACGAGGTTCGGCGTCAGCGCGACATGTGGCGGTGTTGCCTCTTCCGTGGCCGGTCGCCCCGGGGCTGCCCTCGTTGTGTCGAGCGATAGCAAGGTTTGACGAAGCACGAGCAGCGCGGCCTTGAGATCGGGCATGCCGCCGTCTAGTCGAACAGTCCCCGAAGCCAGCGAGGCCTCGAGAAACAGTCCCGATTTCTCGAAAGCCGTCTTGATGGCACCGCCATCGACGTTTTGGTCGAGGCTCGTCCGTTGCGCCAGCACCTGTGCGATCGCTTGCTGCAGTTTCGGCGGCAGATCGCCCGACGCGGCGACCGCGCCGAGATTGGCGAACAGCGGCGCCAGACTTTCCTGCTCGGTTGCGGCAGTTTGCACCGCCGCCGAGACCGCGATCCGCTCCAGCGGGGTCAGAACGTTTTTGGGCGCGGCCACCGTCATCGGCGGATTGGCCGCGGCATCGACCGGCGCATCGGACGACAGCGTGACGGCGTCAGCGGACGGGCCTGCGGCATCGGCGGCCTGCCCGACCACCGCGAGGCGGATGCCGTCCGGCGTCTGCGATACCGCGAGCTGCAGTGCCTGACCCTGCTGCAGCGGAATTTCCGACAGCACGTCGATCGAAAGGCTCGATATCGCGATCCGCACCAGTTCGGCGGAAAGTACCTTCAGCACCTGCGCATTGACCACGCTTCCCGGCTGCAGGACGAGATCGGGCGCAACGGCGCCGACCTCCTGGGCGGCAAGCACCGGCAGCACTGGGTTGATGGGGATCGGCATATCAGAGGCCTCAGCTCGAACGCCGAACGCTAGCCCAGCGTCGTAAACCTCTCGTTAACTTAGCGAGGGTTGAGAGCCTTCAGAATGCTCGCTGCGGCATTGAAATCGACCAAACGGGCCGCCCGGCGGGCCGCGACCTCCTCGTCCACGCCCCATTGCTCGATGTTCCAGTCCTCGTCGACATGGGCGGCGGCCCAGATTTGCTTCTGATCCCGCACGCCGTGAGTCAGTGCCAGCGCCAGCAGCGCCGAGCCGGTCACGGTCGTCACCACATGCAGCGCCGCGACCGACCAGGGGTCGGCTGGAAACGCTTCGCGCGCCGCCCTGATCGCGCTCTCCGGCTGGGCGACGTGCACGATCCCCTCAGCCAGGATGAAATGCGCGCCGAGTTCATCCGCCGCCCAGAACAGGATCGGATCCCAATGCTCGGCTTCCCGGGCCACCAGCGCCTCGGGATGGCCGGCGCGATAAAACAGGAGATCGGAGGCAAGATATTTCGCGACGTCGTCGGCGACGACGTCAACGCGATCGACCACACCCTCGATGACGCTGTTGGCGAAGCGCGTCAGCGGCATGGTCAGGGGATCGATGATCTCGGCTTGCGCGTTCCATTCCGACCCAATCGCATCGGCGATCTCGCGCGAAGGCGCAATGACCTGGCGGCCGGATGGCGTGCGGATCGGGCTGCCGTCGAGCGTGATGGCAAAACCGCCATCGGCCTCGCTGACGGCGGCGCCAGTGTAGAAACGCTTGCGCCGCGGGGCGCGCGTCATGCGCCGCACCGCCTCCTGCGGATCGAGTGGGGATTTTCCCGCGGCTTCATCGAATAGTTCGCGCATGCGATGGTCCAGCTTTGGTTCGCCCTGGTTCGTCCGCAAGATAGGGCACAGCGCGGTGCAAATAAAGCGATGGGATTGTCGAAGGTCTCTCTAATCCCTGTTCGCACACGCGCGCGAATAGGCCGCGCGCTCGGCCGGATCGAGACCGGCGGCGGCGCCTTCATCGAGACACCGGCTGATGCGGTCGCCGAATGACTGGCGTGGTGCAGCGCGGACGCTCGGCTGCGACGGCACATCCATCTGCGGAATCGTCGGCACCTCGATCCTGGGCGGCGGCGGAGGTGACGGCAGCGGCGGATTGAACTGCGATCCGCCCGGTGCAATGAATTGCTGCTGCGCTGAGCTGCCGCCAGCAAGCAACGTCCACAGCACCAGGCAACTCACCATCGACAATCGCTTCATATGAAATATGTCGTGACGGGCCGGCCGAACCGCAACTAAATTATTCCTCAGGCGCGTTCTCGATCGGGTCGAACCGCTCGGCCTCGAGCCCGAGCAGGTTCCAGGATTGCAGCATATGCGGCGGCAGCGGCGCGCTCGCGTCAATCATGCCGCCGCGCGGATGCGGGATCACGATGCGCCGCGCCAACAGATGCAGGCGGTTCTGTATGCCGCCGGGCAGCTGCCAATTCTCGCGATTGAAATATTTGGGATCGCCCACGATCGCGTGATCGATGTGCGCCATATGTGCGCGCAATTGATGGGTGCGCCCGGTAACCGGCTTCAGCGATACCCAGGCGAGTTTCTGAGCCGAGGTCTCGACCACGGCGTAATAGGTCACGGCGTGGCTCGCGCCCTCATCGCCATGCGCCGCGATCCGCATGATGGTGTCTTCCTCGCTCTCTTCCTTGGCGAGATAGGTCGAGATGCGTCCCTGCTTCGGCTTCGGTACGCCGGCCACCAGCGCCCAGTAGATCTTGCGCGCCGAGCGATGGCGGAACGAGCCGGTCAAGGCGGTCGCGGCAAAGCGCGTCTTGGCGACCAGCAGACAGCCCGCGGTTTCCTTATCGAGCCGGTGCACCAGCCGCGGCTTCTGCCCCTTGGCATCGCGCATCACTTCCAGCATCTGGTCGACATGCCGCGTGGTACCTGAGCCGCCCTGCACCGCGAGTCCCGCAGGCTTGTTCAGCACCAATATGTCAGCGTCCTCATGAAGCGTCATCGCCTTGAGCGCCTCAAGCGTCTTGGTCGCGGCTTCCGAGAGCTGGCCGACAATTTTGGGTGCATCGAGCCGCAACGGCGGGATGCGAACACTCTGCCCCTCCTCCAGCCGGTCCTTGCTGTCGGCGCGCTTGCCGTTGACCCGCAGCTCGCCTTTGCGAACGATGCGCTGGATATGGGAGAACGACAGGCCGGGAAACCGCGCTTCGAGAAAGCGGTCGACGCGCATGTTGTTCTCGTCCGCCGTCACGACGACGGTCTGAACCTTCGTCGGAAGTTGCGGCGACTCGGCTGCGGCTTTCGCGGGTTCGGGCGCATATGGCGCCGGCTTCTCTCGGCGCTGCTCGGAAAAGCCGGCAGGCTTTCCGCCCGGCCGTGGTCGCTCGGCTTGCGAGCCGCGGTATGGACGCGCGCCCTTGGGGCGATCGCCCGGCGCTCGGGACTTCGCCAGCGGTCTCTTGATACGGCGGCTCATGACGGCTTGCTGCTCCAAACTAGCCGTTGCCTAGCGCAAATGCAGCGAATCGTCACGGTGAAATCAGTACAAATCGGCTGACAGATCGGCCATGCTGGGCCAAACGATCGAGAAACGGCGGGGAATGTTGGATGGGACGAGCGAAATGGGGCTCGGCGATCGCCGTGGCAATGATCTCTACTATTGCGTGGGCAGAAAGCCCGATGCCGGAGGAACTCGCCTGGAAGCTGCTCGAGCTCGGCCGAGTCATCGATCCGCCCAAGACCGTCGCGCTTTATGCGCCGCTGCAGGAGAAAGAACCGTATCAGGGCGTCAGAATCGAGCGCGACGTCAAATATGGTCCCGCCGATCGCAATCTGCTCGACGTGTTTCTGCCGGAGACAGCATCATCGTCGCGGCCGGTGCTGATCTATGTCCATGCCGGCGCGTTCGTGGGCGGCAACAAACGCACGACACCGACCAGCCCGTTCTATGACAATATCATGCTGTGGGCGGTGAAGAGCGGTTTCGTCGGAGTCAACGTCACCTATCGGCTCGCGCCACAGGCGCCCTGGCCGGCGGGCGCCGAGGACCTGGCCAGTGCGGTTCAATGGATCTCGGACAGGATCGGTGAGCGCGGCGGCAATCCCGCGCGTATCTACCTCATGGGACACTCTGCCGGCGCGGTTCATGTTGCAAGCTATGTATCGCACCCCGAGTTCT
>JBJMTR010000515.1:0-10510 GCA_045811565.1 Bradyrhizobium sp. | reverse complement strand
GCTCGTTTGGACTTTCGGTTCGATGTCGCTGTTTGCGGTTGGCGGCGCGAATTCGGCGATCCCCGAAATGCATCGGGTCGCCGTCGATGTTCAGCATTGGATGAGCGACAAGCAATTTGCCGACGTATTCGCCATTTCCCAGCTGTCGCCCGGGCCGAACGTTCTGATCGTGACCCTGATCGGGTATTCCGTGGCGGGTGTTGCCGGCGCGCTGGCCGCGACGCTTGCGATGTGCGGCCCGACCGCGATCCTTGCCTATTATGTGAGCGGGCTTTTACAGCGATCGAGCCATTCGCGTTGGCCAGCGATCATTCAGGCGGCGCTGGTTCCTCTTTCCGTCGGGCTAATGGCCGCCAGTGGATTGATTTTGGCACGGACATCGGATCAGAACTGGATCGCCGCGCTGGTGACGGTCGCAGCGGCAGTTCTCGCTTTTGCCACAAGGCTCAATCCATTCTGGATGTTGCTGGCGGGGGGCGTTTTGGGTTTTGCTGGTGTTATCTGAGGAAAATCGCTAGGCAAGACCGGGGTCTAATCCAACAATATCCAAACAGAAGGGGCGGCAAGCCCCGTTCGGGGAGAGAGATCGATGAGCGATACGCCGAGCCACGCGCCGGTCAAATCCATCATGCCGAAATGGGTTCGCGGTCCACAGGACTTTGTCGGCGGCATTGCGCTGATGGCGATTGCGGCTTTCGCGCTGTGGGCGTCCAGCGATCTGCAGGGCATGCATGGGTTTTCGTTCGGCGCGGGCACCGCGCCGAGGATGTTTGCGGTGCTGTTGCTGGGGCTGGGCGCTGGCGTGGCGGTGATGGGCGTTCTGAGCGAGGGGCCCCATCTCGTGCGCTATCATTGGCGGGGGCCCCTGTTCGTCACCTTGGCGATTCTGTCCTTTGCAGCCACGATCCGGCCGTTGGGGCTCGTGATCTCGGCGTTCGCCAGTTTCATGATCTCCGCATTGGGAACGCCGGAGACGCGGTGGACCGAGACCATCATCGTCGGCATTTGCCTGACCATCGGCTGCAGTCTGCTCTTCCCCTATGCGCTCGGGCTGCCGCTGCAACTGTTCCCGCGTTTCTTCCAGTGAGGGCATGATGGCCGACCTTTTTCACAATCTCGCCCTCGGTTTCGGCGTCGCGTTTACGCCGATCAATTTACTTTTGTGTCTGATCGGCGCGCTCGTCGGCACGCTGGTCGGCGTGCTACCGGGCATCGGCACCATCGCCACGGTGGCGATGCTGCTGCCGATCACCTTTGGTCTGCCGCCGGTGGGCGCCCTGATCATGCTCGCCGGCATCTATTACGGCGCGCAATATGGCGGCTCGACCACGTCGATCCTGGTCAATATTCCAGGCGAAGCGACGTCGGTTGTAACCACGCTCGACGGCTTCCAGATGGCCAAGCAGGGACGTGCCGGTCCGGCGCTGGCGATTGCCGCGATCGGGTCATTCTTCGCCGGCTGCGTCGCGACCGTGCTGATCGCGGTGCTTGGTGCGCCCCTGACAAAACTCGCGCTGGCATTCGGCCCGGCCGAATATTTCTCGCTGATGGTGCTCGGCCTGATCTTTGCGGTGGTGCTGGCGAAGGGCTCGGTGCTCAAGGCGATCGCGATGATCGTGTTCGGGCTGCTGCTGTCGATGGTCGGCTCGGACATCGAGACCGGCGCATCGCGCATGGCGTTCAACATTCCCGAGCTTGCCGACGGCTTGGGCTTCGCCACCGTCGCGATGGGCGTTTTCGGTTTTGCGGAAATCATCCGCAATCTCGACACCGGCGCCGAGATGGACCGCGATCTGGTGCAGCAGAAGATCAGCGGCCTGATGCCGACGAAAAAGGATCTGATCGACGCGGCGCCTGCGATCGGGCGCGGCACCATATTGGGATCGATTCTCGGCATCCTGCCCGGCGGCGGCGCGGTCATCGCCTCGTTTGCGGCCTATACGCTGGAGAAGAAGATCTCCAAGAATCCGTCAAAGTTCGGCCGCGGTGCGATCGAGGGCGTGGCCGCGCCGGAAAGCGCCAACAATGCGGCGGCGCAGACCTCCTTTATTCCGCTCTTGACGCTCGGTATCCCGCCGAATGCGGTGATGGCGCTGATGGTTGGCGCGATGACCATCCATGGCATCGTGCCGGGACCGCAGGTGATGCAGAAGCAGCCGGAACTCGTCTGGGGAATGATCGCCTCGATGTGGATCGGCAATTTGATGCTGATCATCATCAACCTGCCGCTGGTGGGGATCTGGGTGCGGCTGTTGCGGGTGCCGTACCGGCTGATGTTCCCGTCGATCGTGATCTTCTGCGCGATCGGCATCTATTCCATCAACAACGCACCGGTTGACGTCATCCTCGCCGGCGCGTTCGGATTGGTCGGCTATTGGCTGATCAAGCACGATTTCGAGCCGGCGCCGCTGCTGCTCGGAATGGTTCTCGGACCGTTGATGGAAGAAAACCTGCGGCGGGCGCTGTTGATCTCGCGCGGCGATTGGTCGGTGTTCGTCACCCGGCCGCTGTCGGCGGTGCTAATGGCGATTGCAGCGTCCCTGCTGGTGCTGGCCGTACTGCCCACCTTGCGCAAGAAGCGCGACGAAGTGTTCCAAGAGTCCGAGACCTGACCTGCGTCGGCACGCCGCAGCCCGAAGTCGAATCGACTTCCGGAACGCTATCGTGAAATGAACTGCCGGACGGCTTGCCCGGCATTCTTTTACGGGCGTTCTTGCTTTTACGGGCGTTCTTGGAGGCTTGATATGAATTGGTACGGTCGCTCGCTGGGGCAGGTTTGTCCGGCCGCACTAGCCTTGCTGTGCGCATTTGGTGCGGCGGCGCAGGTTCAGACCTATCCGACGCGCAGCATCACCATGATCGTGCCGTTTGCGGCAGGCGGTCCGACCGATGTCGTCGCGCGCATCGTCACCGCGCATATGGCGCAGACGCTCGGCCAGAGCATCATCATCGAGAACGTGGTTGGCGCCGGCGGCACCACGGCCACCACGCGTGCGGCGCGCGCTACCAATGACGGATACACGCTGATTGCGGGACATATGGGTACCCACGCCGCCTCCGTGCCGCTTTACCCCAATCTCGCCTATCATCCAGAGAAGGATTTCGAGCCCGTTGCGCAGCTGGCCGGCACGCCGATCCTGATCCTGGCGCGCAAGGATTTCCCGCCGAAGGACCTCAAGGAATTCATAGCCTACCTGAAGGCGAATGAAGCGAAGGTCAATGCGGCGCATGCTGGCGTCGGCTCGGTCGCCCACGTGTCGTGCCAGTTGCTCAACTCGATCCTGGAGATCAAGCCGACCGGCGTTCCTTTCAACGGCACGGGTCCGGCGATGAACGCCCTGGTTGGCGGGCAGGTCGATTACATGTGCGACCAGATCGTCAATGCGGTGCCGCAAATCAACGCCGGCACCATCAAGGCCTATGCGGTCGCGACGCCCGAGCGCAATCCATCCTTGCCCGACCTTCCGACCACGGCCGAAGCAGGCTTGCCGGCTTTCCAGGCCCAGGCGTGGAACGCGATTTTCGCGCCGAAGGGAACGCCGGCGCCGATCGTTGCAAAACTGAACGCCGCAGCCGCCAAGGCTCTCGACGACGAAACCGTCCGCCAGCGCCTGCTTGACCTTGGCAGCGTGATTCCTGCGGCCGCCGATCGTACTCCCGAGGCGCTGGCGACGCTTGTCAGGAATGAGATCGCCAAATGGAAGCCAGTGCTCAAGCCCGCAAGTTAGTCAGATTAATCAATGTGATCGGCAGTGGGCGGAACACAGGTTCCGCCCTTGTTGTTTAGGAGCCGGATCATCATTTTTCCGGGTATAATCATTGCCAGCAGCCGAGTCGCCGCTGTCGATCGGCGCCTCCGGCCGCTAAATTCGCCTTCTCGAAAGGCCCGAAACCGACGCCATGAACCAATACCACGATCTGCTTGAACGGATCCTCTCGGACGGCGCAGAGAAGCACGACCGCACCGGCACCGGTACGCTGTCGATCTTCGGCCATCAGATGCGCTTCAATCTGAGCGCCGGGTTTCCGATGCTGACCACCAAGCGGCTGCCGCTGAAGGCAATCGTGCATGAGCTTTTGTGGTTCCTCAGGGGCGATACCAACGTCAAATATCTCCGGGATAACGGCGTCACGATCTGGGACGAATGGGCGGATGCCAATGGCGATCTCGGCCCGGTCTACGGTTCGCAATGGCGCTCCTGGCCGGCGCCGGACGGCCGCCGCATCGACCAGATTTCCAGCATCATCGACATGATCAAGCGCAATCCGGATTCGCGGCGGCTGATCGTGAGCGCGTGGAATCCGGCCGACGTCGACAAGATGGCGCTGCCGCCCTGTCATTGCCTGTTCCAGTTCTACGTTGCGAACGGCAGATTATCTTGCCAGCTCTACCAGCGCTCGGGCGACGTGTTCTTGGGGGTGCCCTTCAACATCGCGTCCTATGCGCTTCTGACCATGATGGTCGCGCAGGTGACGGGGCTGAAGCCGGGCGACTTCGTTCACTCACTCGGCGATGCGCACCTCTATTCGAACCATGTCGAGCAGGCGCGGCTGCAACTGACGCGGCCGACGCGACCGTTGCCGGTGATGAAGATCAATCCTGACGTGAAGGACATCTTCGCGTTCCGCTACGAGGATTTTTCGCTTGAGGGCTACGACCCGCATCCGCACATCAAGGCCGAGGTCGCGGTGTGAGCGATTGAATGTCCCTCACCATCCGCCGCGCACGTTCTGATGAAGCGGGGCTCGTCTACTCCCTGGTTCGCGAGCTCGCCGAGTACGAAAAACTGCTCGACGAAGTCGAGGCCACCGAAGCTGAGATCGGCGCGGCGCTGTTCGGCGATCCTCCGCGGTTGTTCTGCGAGATCGCGGAATGGCAAGGCGAGCCGGCCGGCTTTGCGGTGTGGTTCGTCAATTTCTCCACCTTCAGCGGCCGCTCGGGCATCTACCTGGAAGACTTGTTCGTGCGCCCGGCGCTGCGCGGCAACGGCATCGGCAAAGCGCTGCTTTCCCATCTCGCCAAGCAATGCCTGGCGAACGGCTGGTCGCGATTGCAATGGGCGGTGCTCGACTGGAACACGCCGTCGATTGATTTCTACAAGTCGCTCGGCGCGGTCCTGATGGACGAGTGGACAGTGTGCCGCCTGACCGGCCCGGCGCTCGCGGCGCTTGCGAAAGGCGGTCGCTGATGGAGGTCGTGCTCGTGGTCGCGGTCGCCGAGAACGGCGTGATCGGTTCGCTTGGCGCGATTCCGTGGCGGCTGAAATCCGACATGAAGCGTTTCAAGGCGCTCACCCTGAACAGGCCGGTGGTGATGGGGCGCAAGACCTTCGTCTCGATCGGACGGCCGTTGCCCGGACGCACCAACATCATAGTCACGCGTGATCCGGATTTCCGCGCCGCCGGCGTGGTGGTGACGAATTCCTTTGCCGACGCCCGCGCGATCGCCATGGGCGACGCGCTGCGGCGTTTCGCCACTGAGATCGCCGTCATCGGCGGCGCGGAAATCTATGCGCAATGGATTGATAGCGCCGATCGGCTGGAAATCACCGAAGTGCACGCCCGGCCCGACGGCGACACCCGTTTCGCCACAATTAGCGCGGCGGCGTGGGAAGAGGTGGCGCGCGTGCGAAATCCGGCCGGTCCGGACGATAGTGCCGACTTCTCCTATGTGACATATCGTCGGCGCAAGTCGCATTAATTGCCGCATTAACCGCGCCAGGCAATGTTTGCATTGACAATTATGGGCGCGAGCATAGCTCGGTCGGGCAGGAAGCTTCCGTTGTAAGGGCCGGGGTGGTCCCTTATAAAGCCGGGCGGACATGCAAGGCCGGACATCCCGGTCTGTAGGGCTTGCCGAGGAGATCGTTGAATGCCGTGGAAGAATCAAGGCGGGGGGCCCTGGGGCTCGGGTCCGAAAGGGCCCTGGGGTTCAGGTCCGCAATCGGTCGGACCGAGGCCGCCGGACCTTGAAGATCTTCTGCGCCGCGGTCAGGACCGGCTGCAGCAACTGTTGCCCGGCGGACATTTCAGCGGCATGGGCATCGCGCTGGTAGTGATCGGGGCGCTGGCGATCTGGGGACTGTCGGGATTCTTTCGCGTGCAGTCCGAAGAACTCGGCGTTGTGCTGCGTTTCGGCAAGCATGTACGGACGGTGCAGCCTGGCCTGAACTACCATCTGCCGTATCCGATCGAGACCGTGCTGCTGCCGAAGGCGCTGCGCGTCTCCACCATCTCGATCGGCATGACACTAATCGAAGATCCGGCGCGGCGCGGCCGCACGATGCGCGACGTGCCGGAAGAAAGCCTGATGCTGACCGGCGACGAGAACATCGTCGATGTTGATTTCACTGTGCTATGGCGGATCAAGCCCGACGGCGTCGGCGATTATCTCTTCAACATTCAGAACCCTGAAGGCACCGTGAAGGCCGTGGCCGAGAGCGCGATGCGCGAGGTAATCGGCCGCTCCATGATCCAGCCGATCCTCACCGGCGCCCGTACAACGACCGAGCAGGGGGTGCAGGAACTGATGCAGAGGACGCTCGACCATTATGGTTCGGGCATTCACGTGACACAGGTGCAGTTGCAGAAAGTCGATCCCCCGGCCCAGGTGATCGATGCATTCCGCGACGTGCAGGCCGCGCGCGCCGATTTCGAGCGCCTGCAGAACGAGGCCCAGACCTATGCCAACCGCGTCGTTCCGGACGCGCGTGGCCGCGCTGCGCAAATATTGCAGGTGGCGGAAGGCTACAAGGAGCAGGCGGTGGCCGAGGCTAAGGGCCAAAGCGCCCGGTTCCTGAAAGTCTATGACGAATACAGGAAGGCGCCTGACGTGACGCGGCAACGGATCTACCTGGAGACGATGGAGCGTATCTTCGGCGGTTCCGAGAAGCTGGTCTATGACGGTGGCGGGCCATCCGGCCAGAGCATCGTGCCGTATCTTCCGCTAAGTGAACTGACGCCGCGGCGTCCGGCGGCGCCGGCTACGACCGGACAGCAGCAACAGGGCGGAGGCACGCGATGAGGTCTCCCGTCACGGGCATTGTTGCCCTGATCCTGCTGTTTGTCGTGATCATTGTCGGCTACAGCTCGGTCTTCACCGTCGCGCAGACCGAGCAGGTGCTGGTGGTACGCCTCGGGGAACCGGTCCGCGTCGTCACTCAGCCCGGACTGAACTTTAAAGCGCCGTTCATCGACACCGTGATCTCGATCGACAAGCGCATCCTTGATCTGGAAAATCCGTCGCAGGAAGTGATCGCCTCGGACCAGAAGCGGCTGGTGGTCGACGCCTTCGCCCGTTATCGCATCAAGAACGCGTTGCGCTTCTATCAGAGCGTTGGCTCGATCCAAGCCGCGAACATCCAGTTGACCACGCTATTGAACGCGGCGCTGCGCCGCGTGCTCGGCGAAGTCAACTTCATCACCGTGGTGCGCGACGAGCGCGAGGTGCTAATGGCCCGCATCCGTGAGCAGCTCGACAGGGAAGCCGACGGTTATGGCATCCAGGTGGTCGACGTACGTATCCGTCGCGCTGATCTGCCGGAGCAGAACAGCCAGGCGGTGTACCAGCGCATGCAGACGGAACGGCAGCGCGAGGCCGCGGAATTCCGCGCTCAGGGCGGCCAGAAGGCGCAGGAAATCCGCTCCCGGGCCGATCGCGAGGCGACGGTCATCGTCGCCGAAGCGAATTCGACGGCGGAGCAGACGCGCGGCGCAGGCGACGCCGAGCGCAACCGCCTGTTCGCCGAGGCCTACGGCAAGGATCCCGATTTCTTCTCGTTCTACCGCTCGATGACGGCCTATGAAACCGGGCTGCGCAGCAACGACACCCGTTTCCTGTTGCGGCCGGACTCCGATTTCTTCAAATATTTCGGCAATCCGTCCGGTCATCCGGCAGCGCCGTCGTCGGCCGCCGCGCCGAAGCCGTAAGACATCAGGCAAAGCGCGCGCCGCTTCGCCGCTACCAAGAAGAAAAACATCAGGGAGTTGCCGTCCGATGAGGTCCCTAGCGTTCGCCGACTTCCTCATCGGTGTGGGAATCCTGTTCGTGTTGGAAGGCCTGTTGTTTGCGGCAAGCCCGGCCTGGATGCGCCGGGCGATGAAAAGCGCGCTGGCGACGCCCGACAACATCCTGCGCGCGGTCGGCATCGGATCGGCGATCGTGGGCTTGATCCTGATCTGGGCGGTCCGGCGCTAGAAGGAGTGTCGTTCCGGAGCGATGCGAAGCATCGAACCGGGAACCTTGGGATTCCCCGATGCGCAATTGCGCATCTGAGGTATGGTGCTTGCCCGCCATGCCGGAATGACGAGCGTTCTACGCTGGCAAAGGGTTGTCTGATTCAACGCAATCGTGAGCCGGCGCTGGCCGGTTTTTCGCTGAAATATCTAGCTCAAATGCTTGCGCCGCAGCCCCGTTCGGGCGCACTGTGGGTCGCAAAATTTTCGACCGTTTGCCTGGAGAGAAGCTGATATGACCGGTGCCAGACCCGCCCTGAGCCGTCGCCTGCGCCTGATGGGAGCCGCTGTCGCGATCGGCGCCGCAAGCGTGCTGGCGTCCGCGCCAGCCTTTGCGCGAGGTCCGGACGGCATCGCCGATATCGCCGAGAAAGTGATCGACGCCGTCGTCAACATTTCAACCTCACAGACCGTTGAGTCCAAGGGCGGCGGCGCGATGCCGCAACTGCCGCCGGGCTCGCCGTTCGAGGAATTCTTCGACGACTTCTTCAAGAACCGCCGCGGGCCGGGCGGGGGCCCCAAGGGCGGCGACAAGAACGGCGACTTGCAGCCCCGCAAGACCAATTCGCTGGGCTCCGGCTTCATCGTCGACACCTCGGGTATCGTCGTGACCAACAATCACGTCATCGCCGATGCCGACGAGATCAACGTCATCATGAACGACGGCACGAAGATCAGGGCCGAGCTGGTCGGCGTCGACAAGAAGACCGATCTGGCGGTGTTGAAATTCAAGCCCGTGAAGCCGCTGGTCGCGGTCAGGTTCGGCGATTCCGACAAGCTGCGTCTCGGCGAATGGGTGATCGCGATCGGTAATCCCTTCAGTTTGGGTGGCTCGGTCACCGCCGGCATCGTCTCGGCGCGCAACCGCGACATCAGCCAGGGGCCGTATGACAACTACATCCAGACCGATGCGTCCATCAATCGCGGCAATTCCGGCGGGCCGCTGTTCAACCTCGATGGCGAAGTGGTCGGCGTCAACACGCTGATCATCTCGCCGACCGGGGGTTCGATCGGTCTGGGCTTCGCTGTGCCCTCGAAGACCGTTGCCGGCGTGGTCGACCAGCTCCGGCAATTCGGCGAGTTGCGGCGCGGCTGGCTCGGCGTCCGCATCCAGCAGGTCACCGACGAGATCGCCGAAAGCCTCAACATCAAGCCCGCGCGCGGCGCATTGGTCGCAGGCATCGACGACAGGGGACCTGCAAAACCCGCCGGCATCGAGCCAGGCGACGTCGTCGTCAAATTCGACGGCAAGGACGTCAAGGATCCCAAGGACCTGTCGCGCGTGGTCGCCGACACCGCGGTCGGCAAGGAAGTCGATGTCGTGATCATCCGTAAAGGTGCGGAGGAAACCCGAAAGGTCACGCTCGGCCGCCTGGAAGATACCGAGAAGGTGCAGCAGGCCGCCATCAAGCCCAAGGATGAACCCGCCGAGAAGCCGGTGACGCAAAAAGCGCTTGGCCTCGATCTGGCGGCGCTGAGCAAGGACCTGCGCGGCAAGTACAAGATCAAGGATAGCGTCAAGGGTGTCATCATCACCGGCGTTGACGGTTCCTCGGACGCCGCCGAAAAGCGCCTGTCCGCCGGCGACGTCATCGTCGAGGTGGCGCAGGAAGCTGTCAGCAGCGCCGCCGACATCAAGAAGCGCGTCGATCAGTTGAAGAAGGACGGCAAGAAATCGATCTTGCTCCTGGTCTCCAATGGTGACGGCGAATTGCGGTTCGTGGCGCTGAGCGTGCAGTAGGGAGCGCGTCGCCGCACGTTGGCCGTCATATACTCCGCGAAAGCGGTGTATCCAGTAATCGCCGGCGTGAATTATTGAGGGCTCTGGAATACTGGATTGCCCCGCCTTCGCAGGTGACGACAGGGAAAGCCTACCCCTCCACAAACTCCTCGCGGCGATACCCCTGCGCATAGAGCAGCGCGGTGAGATCGCCGTAGTCGATCCGCGCCGCCGCAGCCGCCGCTACCGCCGGCTTGGCATGATACGCGACGCCCAGCCCCGCTGCTTCGATCATGCCGAGATCGTTGGCGCCGTCGCCGACGACGAGCGTGTCGATGTCGTCGAGATCGAAGGATTCGCGCAGTTCCAGCAGCGTCGCGAGCTTGGCGGCGCGGCCCACGATCGGCTCAATGACCTCGCCGGTGAGCTTGCCGTCGCGTATCTTCAACTGATTGGCGCGGTTTTCCTGGAACCCGATTTTGGCGGCTACCGCGTTGGTGAAGAGCGTAAAACCGCCGGAGATCAGACAGGTCCAGGCGCCATTGGCGCGCATGG
>JBJMTR010000514.1:0-9279 GCA_045811565.1 Bradyrhizobium sp. | reverse complement strand
GTCCAGATCGCTTCGATCGTCTCGTCAACGGCAAGCGCATTGCGGATGTCGACGCCGTGGCTCACCACGCGTCCGCCGTGCACATCCATCAATTCCGTTGCGGTCTCGTCGCAGACGCTTTTGCGGCGGCCGCAGATATGGACCTCGGCGCCGAGCTGCAGAAAACGCGCCGCCATGGACTTGCCGAGACCGGTGCCGCCACCGGTGACGAGAATGCGCCGCCCGACGAGAAGCTGATCGTTGAACATTGTTTCCACCCAAAAGGCTTGCGAGTTAATTGGTCGATTGACTAAAACCGGACAACGCCTTTCTGTAAAGCTGCAAAGAAACAAGAACGGAGGAGAATTCTCATGGAACAACGCGTCTCGATAGCGATCTCGGACGGCGTCGCCGATGTCCGCCTGGTGCGACCGGACAAGATGAATGCGCTCGATGCCGCGATGTTTGACGCGCTGGTCGCCGCTACTGAACGGCTTTCGAACGAAAAAGGGCTACGAGCGGTAGTATTGTCCGGCGAAGGACGGGCGTTTTGCGCCGGTCTCGATATGGGCCGCTTCGCTGCGATGAAGGAGGAGGGCGGTAACGGGATAGCGGGCGGTGAGAAGCGCGACCTTTCCGTGCGCACCCACGGTCTCGCGAATTTTCCCCAGCAGGCGGTGTGGGGCTGGCGGCAGCTGCCGGTGCCGGTAATTGCGGCGATTGAAGGCGTGGCGTTCGGCGGTGGGTTCCAGCTCACGCTGGGTGCCGACATGCGCTTTCTGGCGCCCGACGCGCGGATGTCGATCATGGAGATCAAATGGGGGCTGGTGCCCGACATGGCGGGCACGCCGATCCTTGCGAGCCTGGTGCCCGACGATACCTTGCGCGAACTGACTTATACCGGGCGGATCTTCTCGGCACAGGAAGCGATGAGTTATGGCCTCGCGACGCGGGTCTGCGATAATCCGCGCGCCGCGGCGTTCGAGGTCGCGCGCCAGATCGCCGGCAAAAGTCCCGATGCGATCCGTGCCGCCAAGCGGATGCTGAACAATCTGTCGGTCGATCCCGGCCCGGCGCTGCTGGCCGAATCCATCGAGCAGCAAAAGCTGCTCGGCAGTCCCAATCAGACCGAGGCCGTGCGCGCCAATCTCGAAAAACGCGCGCCGCGTTTCGCTGACGTTGGATGATTGTCCCCCTCATTCCGGGGCATGTCGCGAAGCGAAACGAACCCGGAATCCATAACCACTATCGTGAGTATGGATTCTCCGATGTGCAATTGCACATCATAGCCTGCGCCTCAGGTCGGCGATTGCCGACCCAAGTCGCATCCCGGAATGACGACGCCATGACAGCCTCTTAAAACCCGACGACAGATCGGAAACAGACATGCCAAACTCACCCCTTTTCCTCGGCATCATCAGCGGTCAGCGCAGGCACGATCACACCGAGATCGCCGATCGCGCCGACCGTATCGCCAGCGGACTAAAGCAACTCGGCGTCAAGCAGGGCGACAGCGTCTGCATGCTGATGCGCAACGACATCGCCTTCATCGAGGCCGCCTATGCCACGATGCGGCTTGGCGCTTACGGCGTTCCCGTCAACTGGCACTTCAAGCCCGAGGAAATCAATTATGTGCTGACGGACTCCGGCACGCGCGTATTGATCGCGCATGCCGACATGTTGCATGAATTGCGGGACGCAATTCCGCCCGGCGTCACCGTGCTGAGCGTTCCGACACCGCCGGAAATCGTGGCCAGTTACAAGATCGACCGCGATCATCTCACGACGCCTGATTTCGCGATCGACTTCGAGCCGTGGCTGAGCGAACAGCCTCGCTATGACGGGCCGGCGGTGCCGCAGCCGCAGAACATGATCTATACCTCGGGGACAACCGGCCATCCCAAGGGTGTGCGCCGCTTCGCGCCGACGCCGGAGCAAAGCGCCAACGCCGAACGCATGCGAGCGATGATCTATGGCCTTCAGCCGGGCGCCCGCGCGCTGCTGCCCGGTCCGCTCTATCATTCCGCGCCGAACTCGTTCGGCCTGCGCGCAGGCCGTCTCGGCGGCGTACTGGTGCTGATGCCGCGTTTCGACCCCGAGGAATTCCTGCGGCTGCTCGAGCGAGAGAAGATCGACACCATTTTCATGGTGCCGACCATGTTCATCCGCCTCATGAAACTGCCTGAAGAGGTGCGCAAGAAGTACGATATGTCATCGCTGCGTCACATCATTCACGCCGCCGCGCCCTGTCCGGTCGACGTCAAGCGCGCGATGATCGAATGGTGGGGGCCGGTAATCTATGAATTTTACGGCTCGACCGAGTCAGGCGCGGTGACCTTCGCCAATTCGGAGGACGCGCTGAAGAAGCCCGGCACCGTCGGCAAGATTGCGCCGGGCGCGGAGTTGCGCTTCATCGGCGACGACGGGCGTGTGCTGCCGGAAGGCCAGATCGGCGAAATCTATTCGCGCATATCAGGCAATCCGGATTTCAGCTATCACAACAAGCCGGAGAAGCGCGCCGAGATTGACCGCGAGGGTTTTATTACCTCGGGCGATGTCGGCTATATCGACGAGGACGGCTACGTCTTCATCTGCGACCGCAAGCGCGACATGGTGATCTCGGGCGGCGTCAACATCTATCCCGCCGAAATCGAGGCCGCGCTGCATGCGATTTCGGGCGTGCATGATTGCGCCGTGTTCGGCATTCCTGACGAGGAATTCGGCGAGGCGCTGATGGCGGTGGTGGAGCCGCAGCCGGGGGTGACCCTGGACATCGCGACCGTCCGCGCCGAGCTCAAGACGTCGCTGGCCGATTACAAGGTGCCGAAGCACATCGAAATCCAGGCCAATTTGCCGCGCGAGGACTCCGGCAAGATTTTCAAGCGTCGCCTGCGCGATCCCTATTGGGAACGGGCAGGGCGGCGAATCTAGCAACCGCGACGAATAGCAGATCCCCCATGGTGAGAAGCGCGTCTTCGCGCGTCTGCGGACGATGCCTTGCATCGCCGGGGGAACAATAAAGCCCCGATGTGGCCCATCCTTCGAGACGCCGCTAGCGCGGCTTCTCAGGATGAGGTCACCAATCCGGGTTGCCTCCGCCGCTATCTTTATCTTGCGCTGCGGCAAAAAAATTGCACACTCCGGAGATGCCCGGCAGCTCTGGAGTAGCAGCCATGTCTCCCCAGACCATGCCTTCCGAGACCGAGGTCCGCGCCAAACGCGCCGAGGAGATGCAGGCGCTTGAGGAAGATGCGCGGTTGCGGAATGACATCCGCCTGCTCGGGCGCATCCTCGGCGACACCGTGCGCGACCAGGAAGGCGCTAACGTGTTCGATCTGGTCGAGCGTATCCGCCAGACCTCGATCCGGTTCCACCGGGACGAAGACCGGCTGGCGCGGCGCGAGCTGGAATCCATTCTCGACAGCATGTCGATCTCCGAGACCGTGCGCATCGTCCGCGCCTTCAGCTACTTCTCGCACCTCGCCAATATCGCCGAGGACCAGAACAACATCCGCCAGATGCGCGGGCGCGGCGCGCCGCGGGCCAGCGCGCTTGCCGAGACCCTGTCGCATGCCCGCTCAGCCGGTTTCGGCCCCGCCGATTTGCGCCGCTTCTTCAAGGACGCCCTCGTCAGCCCCGTACTGACCGCGCATCCGACCGAAGTCCGTCGCAAGAGTACCATGGACCGTGAGATGGAGATTGCGGCGCTGCTTGATCGGCGCGAACGCGTTCAGCTGAGACCGGAAGAAATCGAGGCCAGCAACGAGCAACTACGCCGCGCGGTATTGACCTTGTGGCAGACCAACCTGTTGCGCCGGACCAAGCTCACGGTCCTCGACGAGGTCGCTAACGGCCTTTCCTTCTACGATTACACTTTCCTGCACGAAGTGCCGCGGCTGCATTGTACGCTCGAGGACAGCCTCAACAAGGACGACGCTGGCGATCATGAAGAATTGGCGTCGTTCCTAAAAATGGGAAGCTGGATCGGCGGCGACCGCGACGGCAACCCGTTTGTGACAGCCGACGTGATGCACGGCACGCTGCGCCTGCAGTCGAGCCGCGTGCTCAGTTTCTATCTGGAGGAATTACATGCGCTCGGCGCGGAACTATCGCTCGCCGCGCACTTGGCCGACGTTTCCGAGGAACTGCGCGCGCTGGCCCAGCGCTCGCCGGATTCCTCACCGCACCGGAGCGGCGAGCCGTACCGGCTGGCGGTCTCCGGCATCTATGCGCGGTTGACCGCAACCGCGGCCAAACTGGAAGTCGAAACCACCCGGCGGCCGGTCGGCGAGGGTGCGCCTTACGCCAGCGTGAAGGAATTCAAGACCGATCTCGATGTTCTCGATCGATCCCTGATCGCGAATAATTCCGGCGTGATCGCGCGCGGCCGGTTGCGGCTGTTGCGCCGCGCCGTGGATTGCTTTGGCTTCCACCTCGCCCGACTCGACATGCGGCAGAATTCCGCCGTGCATGAGCGCACGGTGGCGGAGCTGCTCGATGCCGCGATGCCTGGCATGTCCTATCTCGCGCTCAGCGAAGAGGCGCGGGTCGCGCTGCTTTCGAGCGAGCTGTGCAATGCACGCCCGCTGACGTCATCCTTCGTGAAATACAGCGAAGAGACTCTCGGCGAACTCGCGGTATTCCATGCCGCGGCCGAAGCCCATGCAAATTTCGGCGCCGACGTGATCTCCCAATGCATCATCTCGATGTGCAAGAGCATGTCGGATATGCTGGAAGTCGCGTTGCTGCTGAAAGAGGTCGGTCTCGTCAATCCCTCCGGTCGCAGCGCGATCAACATCGTGCCGCTGTTCGAGACCATCGAGGATTTGCGGGCCTCCAGTGGCATCATGGACCGGATGCTGGCGCTGCACAACTATCGCAAGCTGGTGGACAGCCGCGGCAGCATCCAGGAGGTCATGCTTGGCTATTCCGACAGCAACAAGGACGGCGGGTTCGTCACCTCGGGATGGGAGCTCTACAAGGCCGAGATCGACCTCGTTGAGGTGTTCGAGCGCCACGGCGTCCGCTTGCGGCTGTTCCACGGCCGCGGCGGTTCGGTCGGCCGCGGCGGCGGGCCGAGCTATGACGCGATCATCGCGCAGCCCGGCGGCGCGGTGAACGGCCAGATCCGGATTACCGAGCAGGGCGAGATCATCTCCAGCAAATATTCCAACGCCGAAGTCGGCCGCAACAACCTGGAAATCCTGGCCGCTGCGACGCTTGAAGCAAGCCTGCTGCACCCCCGGCAAAGCGCGCCGCGCAACGAATATCTGACGGCGATGGAGCAGTTGTCGGCGCTGGCATTCAAGGCTTATCGCGGGCTGGTCTACGAGACCGAAGGGTTTGCCGACTATTTCTGGGGTTCGACGGTCATCACCGAAATCTCGACACTGAACATCGGCAGCCGTCCGGCCTCGCGCAAGAAGACGCGCGAGATCGAAGACCTCCGCGCCATTCCCTGGGTATTCAGCTGGGCGCAATGCCGGCTGATGCTGCCCGGCTGGTATGGTTTTGGCAGCGCGGTCGAGACCTGGATCGCGGAACATCCGGAGCAGGGTATGCCGTTCCTGCAGGAGCTCTATCGCGAATGGCCGTTCTTCCGCATGCTACTGTCGAACATGGACATGGTGCTGGCCAAAAGCTCGATCGCGATCGCCTCGCGCTATGCCGAACTGGTGCCCGACGTGACGTTGCGCGAAAACATCTTTGGCCGCATCCGCCGCGAATGGCATCTCGCAATCGAAACGCTGCTCGACATCATGGGCACTGAGCGGCTCTTGCAGGGCAACCCGCTGCTGGAGCGTTCGATCCGCAACCGCTTCCCCTATCTCGATCCGCTCAATCACGTGCAGGTGGAATTGCTGAAAGAGCACCGCGCGCACAATCCGGACGAGCAGATCCTGCGCGGGATTCAGCTCACTATCAACGGCATTTCGGCGGGGTTAAGAAATAGCGGATAGCCGTCATTCCGGGGCGCGCGCAAGCGCGAACCCGGAATTTCGAGATTCGGCGATGTGCAATCGCACATCTGAGGGCCACGCGACGCCGCGTGTCCCGGGTTTGGTCATGGTTTCATAGCGCCCTGCACACTCGTGTAGACTGCGTAGAGCGATGTCGAGCCGCAGATGTAAATTCTATTTCGTTGCTGACCGCCGAAGCACAAGTTGGCGACAGTTTCCGGTATGTGGATCTTGCCGAGCAGATCGCCTTCAGCCGTGTAGCAGCGCACGCCGTCCTCGTTCGGATCGCCCCAACCCACGGAACACCAAACACGTCCGGCGGTGTCACAGCGTACCCCGTCGGTAATGCTGGGCTTGGGCATATCCGCAAAGACTTTGCTGTTCGACGCCTTTCCGGCCGCCACATCCAGGTCGAACACGCGAATATGCGACGGGTTTTCCGGCCCGTCCGTGAATCCGGTGTCGCAGACATAGAGCTTCTTCTCGTCAGGCGAGAGGGCAAGACCGTTGGGCTCCACGAAGTCATCGACGACAACCTTGATGTCACCAGATTTCGCATCGACCCGGTAGACGTTGTGCTTTTCCTGCTCAGGCTCGGCTTTGATGCCCTCATAATAGCCGCCGATGCCGTAGACCGGATCGGTGAACCAGATCGCACCATCGGAAGTGACGACCGCGTCGTTCGGCGAGTTCAGCTTCTTGCCATTGTACTTGTCGGCAATGATCGTGATTGAGCCGTCGTGTTCGGTCCGGGTAACCCGCCGGCCGCTATGTTCGCAAGTGATCAGGCGTGCTTCCCGATCAATGGTGTTGCCGTTCGAGTTCATTGACGGCTGGCGATATACGCTGAGGTGACCGTCATCCTCAGAGAAGCGCATGATGCGGTTGTTGGGAATGTCGCTAAACAGCAGGTAGCGGCCAGCTGGGAAGTAGACCGGGCCCTCGGCCCAGCGGAACCCGGTCGCGACACGCTCGACCGCCATGGTGCCGGCGAAGGCCGGAAAACCCGCAGGCCCGAACGAAACCTTGGGTTTCTTAAGCGACTCCAGGTGGGAATCAGGATAGCGGCCTCCGGTTAACGGCCCCAGAGGCAGCGGCTCGGTTGAGCCGGTTGGAGCGCCCGTTTGGCCAAGCGGCGTTACGGTTGCCGCGGACGCCGCGTTGATGGTCGCGGCGGTTGCCGCCAGCGCCGCCGCGCCCTTGATCAGGTTGCGGCGGTCGAGGGCGTGCGAGCCCCCGTTCTGGTGCTCGGGTGAATTCGTTAGATTTGTCATTGATTTCCTCCCACGTATTTTTGTTGGGAGGAAATCATGCGCCCGCAATTCGGCATAAAGCGGGCGGAATGTTAGGAAGAGCAGCCGGAGATGGCCCAATCATGCCGACCTCATCCCGAGGAGCGGCGTGAGCGGCGTCACGAGGATGGGCCGCGGCCCTCATCGTTCGAGACGCGCGAACGTGCGCTCCTCGCCATGGGGGTTTCCGCTCAAATCGCGTCCCAGTTGAAAATATCCGCCGAGCGGTCGAGCTTATAGAACGACGATTTCATTGCCGGGATGGCGTGTTCGGCGATCGACTGTGGCGTCCAGCCTTCGCCGCGGTGCACCGAGCGCAGCGGGCGCGACTGGCTCATCAGGAAAATCTCGTTCATGCGCACCGCAAAGATTTGTCCGGTGACGTCCTTGGCGGCGTCGCTGAGCAGGTACGCACAAATCGGCGCGATTTTTTCCGGTCCCATCTGCTGGATTTTGGCGACGCGCGCTTTCTCCTCCTCGGTCTCGGTCGGAATGGTGCCAATCAGCCGGCTCCAGGCGAACGGTGAGACGCAGTTCGAACGCACGTTGAAACGGTTCATGTCGAGCGCGATGGATTTGGACAGTCCGACAATGCCGAGTTTTGCCGCGGCGTAATTAGCCTGGCCGAAATTGCCGACGAGGCCGGACGTCGAGGTGAAGTGCACGAATGATCCGCTCTCCTGTTCGCGAAACAGCCTTGCCGCGGCATGCGAGACATAGAACGAGCCCATCAGGTGCACCTTGATGACAGCCTCGAAGGCCTCCACGCTCATCCGGTGAAAGATCATGTCGCGCAAGATGCCGGCGTTGTTCACGACGCCATCGAGCTTGCCGAAATGATCCGTCGCCGCTTTGACGATCTTGCTCGCCGGGATCGCGTCGGCAACGCTCTCGAAGTTCGCGACCGCCATGCCGCCGCGCTTTTTGATTTCCTCGACCACCTCTTCAGCCGGTGCGGCGCTGGTGCCCGAGCCGTCGGCGGCGACGCCGGGATCGTTGACCACGACCTTGGCGCCCTCAGCCGCGCAGAGCAGCGCGATTTCGCGCCCGATGCCGCGGCCTGCGCCGGTGACGACGATGACTTTGTCCTGGAGTGATTTTGCCATGATGCTTTCTCTGTGGTTCGTTGCTCAGTGAACGGATTTACAGTCATTCCGGGGCAGAGCGAAGCGACGAGCCCGGAACATCCATAACACGATCGAGAGTATGGATTCTCTGATGTGCAATTGCACATCATAGCCTGCGCCTGTCGCGCATCCCGGATGACGGAAGCGGTTAGCGTTCGTTCGTAAAGATGATCGTGCCTGACGCTGCGAACATGCCGCCGACGCCGTGGCAGACCGAGATCTTTGCGCCCTGCACCTGCGCCGGCGCGATGCCGCGCATCTGCCTCACGCTCTCCTGCAGCGCGTACATGCCGTACATGCCGGAATGCATGTAGCTCAGGCCGCCGCCATTGGTGTTGAGCGGCAGCTTGCCGCCGGGGCGCGTGTTGCCATCAGCGATGAACTTTCCAGTCTCCTCGTGCGGCATGAAGCCGAGATCGCCGAGGCCAAAGAGCGGCAGATGCGCGAAGGCATCGTAGATCATGAGATGATCGACATCCTTATGGGTGATGCCGGCTTCTTTGAAGGCGAGGGGACCGGCGACCTTGAACGCGCGGGACGAATTGAACGTCTCCATCTGGCTCACCATCGGCGTCTCCACGCTCTCGCCGGTGCCGAGAATATAGACCGGCTTTTTTGGAAAGTCCCTGGCTCGGTCGGCCGAGGTCAAGATCAGCGCGCCACCGCCGTCGGTGACGAGACAACATTGCAAAAGGCGGAAGGGATAGGCGATCATCCGCGAGTTCAGCACGTCCGCAACCGTGATCGGCTCCTTCATGGTCGCACGCGGATTTCTCGCGGCCCATTCGCGCTGCACCACCGCGACCATGGCGATCTGCTCATGGGTGATGCCATAAGTCTTCATGTAGCGCAGCACCGGGATCGGAAACATGCTCGGCGGGCCGTAGACGCCGAACGGTGCCTCGAACTGGCCGTTGAGGC
>JBJMTR010000513.1:0-8752 GCA_045811565.1 Bradyrhizobium sp. | reverse complement strand
GCTTGGCCATGCGGGTGCAGATGCGATGTTGCGCGGTGGCCTCGCCATTTCAGCGGTGCACGAAGTGTTCGCCGAGGGACATCAGAGCGCCGCGGCGACGGGGTTCATCGCTGGGCTTGCGGGAAGGGTCGCCGCGCGCCGGCCGCTGGTCTGGGTGCGGCAGGATTTTTCCGAAATTGAATCGGGCGCGCTGTCGATGAGCGGGCTGGCCGAACTCGGTCTCGATCCGCGCTTGCTTGTGACGGTGCGCGCATCCGATGTCGATAGCGCGTTGCGGACCGCCGCCGACGCGCTGGCCTGCGATGCGCTCGGCGCCGTCGTGCTGGAAATCTGGGGCGATGCGCGGCAGCTCGATCTCGTCGCCAGCCGTAAGCTGACCTTGGCCTCGCAAGCGTCCGGCGTCACCGCGCTGCTGCTGCGGATCGCGGCAACACCCATCCCGTCCACGGCAGAAACCCGATGGATCGTGCGCGCGGCGCATTCGCCGCCGGTGACACCTTCAGTGCCTGCGGCGCCCTGGCATGCGTGGGGCGCGCCGGTGTTCGACGTGCAACTCGTTCGTAACCGTCATGGCCCGGTTGGGCGGTGGATCATGGAATGGAAATGTGATGAGTGCCTTTTCAGCGAACCGTCGGCGTATCCTCAGCCTCTGGCTGCCGCGCCTGCCCATCGATCGCATCAAGCGCCAGCTCGCGCGGAACACCGCCGCGCAAGCTGAAAGCATCAACAATGTTCCAACCGTTGTTGTCGCCAAGCAAAACAACGCGCTGCAAATTTATGCGCTCGACGAGGCCGCCGTGCGGTGCGGCCTTTCGATCGGCCTGCCGCTCGCCAATGCCCGTGCCATCTGCCCGGAATTGACGGTGTACGATGCTGATGAAACCGCTGATACCAAGACGTTGAATGACATCGCCGACTGGTGCGACCGCTTCACGCCGCTGGTGGCGCTCGATCCGCCCTCGGGCCTGTTCCTCGACATCACCGGCTGCGCCCACCTGTTCGGTGGCGAGCGCGCGCTGTTGCAGACCGTATGCGGCGCGCTGACCCGGCGAGGCTTTGCCGTTGGTAGCGCGATCGCCGGCACCTCGATCTGCGCGCGCACCATGACGCGGCATGTCTCGGGAAAAATCATCGGGGACGGCGAGGAGGCCGAGGCAGTCAGCCCATTGCCGGTGTCCGCGCTCGGGGCGGATGAGGCTATCATCCGCGGCCTGCGCCGTGCCGGGCTGAAAACCATCGGCGATGTCGCCGCGCGTGCGCGCCATGAAATCACAGCAAGGTTTGGTGCGCATTTCACGACGCTGTTGGAACACGCGCTGGGGCAGGGCGATGCGCCGATCAGCCCGCGAAAACCGCTGCCGGATTACATCGTGGAGAAACGCTTTCCCGAGCCGATCGCCACCGAGAATATGATCTCGATGACGTTGTCCAGCCTGGCCGAGATGCTGGTCACGGCGATGGACAAGCAAGGTAAGGGCGCGCGGCGGCTGGAAGCGAGCTTCTTCCGCACCGATGGCGCGGTGCGCACGCTTCTTCTCGATACCGGACGTCCAGTGACGAGAGCCGAGGTGGTCGAGCGCCTGTTTCGCGAGCGGCTCGATGCGCTGAACGATCCGCTTGATCCCGGCTTCGGCTTCGATCTTATTCGTTTGTCGGCGAGCCGCACCGAAATCGTCGTCCAGCAGCAGCGCGACCTCGATGCCAATGTCCACGACAATGACGAATTGGCCGCGTTGATCGATCGCATCGCCGCCCGCATCGGCGGAAAACGCGTGGTCGTGCACCTGCCGCAGGACACCCATATTCCAGAGCGTGCGGTATTGGCCGTGCCGGCGCAGCACCATCTGGCTGCCGCATCGCAGGCCGCGTGGCCGGCGCGTACCGAGAGCGAGCCGCCGCTTCGTCCATTGCGGCTGTTTGAGAAACCGGAGCCCATAAAAGTGCCGTTCGCGACGGTACCGGACGGACCGCCGCATCATTTCACCTGGCGGCGGGCAATGCACGCGGTGGTGCGCGTTGAAGGTCCCGAGCGCATCGCCATGGAATGGTGGAAGCAGGATGGCAAGGTGATGACGCGCGATTATTTTCGCGTCGAGGATGAGCAGGGCCTGCGCTTCTGGATTTTTCGTGACGGCCTTTACGGCAGCGAGCTCGTGGACGAAGAAGGTAAGCCTGCGCCTGTCAACTGGTTCGTGCATGGGCTGTTCGCATGATTCCTGTTCGCATGACCGGCGTTGTGCCAATGCCTGACTATGCTGAAATCGGCATCACCACGAATTTTTCGTTCCTGCGCGGCGGATCGGATCCGCGGGCCTATGTGCATCAGGCGAGCGAATTGCGGCTACCCGTGATCGGCATCGCCGATCACAACACACTGGCCGGCGTGGTGCGCGCCTATAAGGAGCTCGAAAACCCCGAGGTCAAGCACGTGCCAAAGCTTCTGATCGGCTTGCGCATTGTGTTCATGGACGGCACACCGGATATTTTTGTCTATCCGCGTGATCGCGCCGCTTACGGCCGACTGTGCCAGCTGCTTACCCGCGGCAAGCGTGGCGAGAATACCGAGAAAGGCGAGTGTCATCTGAAACTGGAGGACCTCCTGGAATTTTCCGAAGGCCAGCTCCTGATCCTGACACTGCCGCATCGTTTCGAGACGGCTGGCGCCTCGAAAGTTCTGGAGCGTTTGAAGGATAGCCGCGCCGATGGCGTGTGGCTGGCAGCAAGCTTCTTGTATCGCGGCGATGACCGGCGGCGTCTGGCGCGGCTTCATCAGATGGCGGCAAAGGCTGAAGTGCCGCTGCTGGCAACCAACGAGGTGCTGTATCATCACCCCGCACACCGTCCGCTGCAGGATGTGCTCACCTGCATCAGGGAGAAGACGACGATCGATGCAATTGGAAAACGCCTTGAAGCCAATGCCGAACGTTATCTCAAACCATCAGATGAAATGGCGCGGCTGTTTCGCGACCTCCCGGATGCGATCGCGGAAACCATGCGCTTTGCCGATCGCATCGAATTCTCGCTCGATCAGCTCAAGTACCAATATCCGGACGAGCCGGTGCCGCCGGGCAAGACCGCGCAGCAACATCTGGAAGACCTCACTTGGGCCGGCGTCGATCAATATTTTGGCGGCAAGATTGATGACAAGCTTCGCGCCACCTTGCGCAAGGAGCTCGATCTCATTGCCGAGCTGAAATATGCGCATTATTTCCTGACCGTGCACGACATAGTCCGTTATGCACGGAGCCAAGGCATCCTCTGTCAGGGCCGGGGATCGGCGGCGAATTCCGCGGTCTGCTATGTGCTCGGCATCACTTCGGTCGATCCTACAAAGGTCGATCTTCTGTTCGAACGTTTCATTTCCAAGGAACGGCTGGAGCCGCCCGACATCGATGTCGATTTCGAACATTCGCGGCGCGAGGAGGTGATGCAATATGTTTACCGCCGCTACGGCCGCCACCGCGCCGCAATCATTGCTACCGTCATTCACTATCGTCCCCGTAGCGCGATCCGTGATGTCGGCAAGGCGCTGGGGCTGACGGAAGACGTCACGGCGGCGCTGGCCGATACCGTGTGGGGGAGCTGGGGCAAAGGCCTCAACGACATGCAGGTCAGGCAGGCGGGTTTGGATCCAAAGAACTCGATGATCGAGCTCGCCGTCGAGCTTGCCGCCGAACTCATCGAATTTCCGCGCCATCTGTCGCAGCATGTCGGCGGCTATGTGCTGACGCAGGATCGCCTCGACACTTATGTGCCGATCGGCAATGCCGCGATGGAGGACCGCACCTTCATCGAATGGGACAAGGACGACGTCGATGCCCTGAACATGATGAAGGTCGACGTACTTGCGCTGGGCATGCTGACCTGCATCCGCAAATGTTTTGATTTGATAGCCGATCACAAGGGCCAGCGCTGGGAACTTGCGACTGTCCCCCAGGATGAGAAACCGGTCTACGACATGCTGTGCCGGGGTGAATCGCTCGGCGTATTCCAGGTCGAAAGCCGCGCGCAGATGAACATGTTGCCGCGTTTGAAGCCGCGGGAGTTTTACGATCTCGTCATCGAGGTTGCGATCGTGCGGCCCGGCCCGATCCAGGGCGACATGGTGCATCCTTATCTCCGGCGGCGGAATGGCATCGACAAGGTAAGCTATCCGTCGCCCTCGCCCGAGCACGGCGATAAGGACGAATTGCGCCGGGTGCTGCACAAGACGCTCGGGGTGCCGCTGTTCCAGGAACAGGCGATGCGGATCGCGATCGAGGCGGCAAAATTCACCTCCGAAGAGGCCAACGGCTTGCGCCGCTCGATGGCGACTTTCCGCAATCTCGGCACCATCGGCAAATTCGAAACCAAGCTGATCGGCAACATGATCGCGCGCGGTTACGATCCCGAATTCGCCAAAAGCTGCTTTGAGCAGATCAAGGGCTTCGGCTCTTACGGCTTTCCGGAAAGCCATGCCGCGAGTTTCGCGCAGCTCGTCTATATCTCGTCATGGCTCAAATATTGGCATCCGGATGCGTTCTGCTGCGGGCTGCTGAATTCGCAGCCGATGGGTTTTTATGCGCCGGCGCAGATTGTCGGCGATGCCCGCAAGAATGGCGTCGAGGTACGCGAGATCGATGTTTCCTTCAGCTACGCGCAGAATACCCTGGAGGAGGGAAGCGGCAAGTATTGCGCCGTGCGGCTCGGCTTTCGCCAGATCGACGGTTTCAAATGGGCCGATCCGGATGAAGTGAAGCTGAAAAAAATCCAGGCGTCATTCTCGGATGCGCAATTGCGCATCGTAGATGCGGTTGCCGAAAGTTCCTTGATTGAATCGGACTGGCGGCAATCTCGGACCACCTCTCTCCATGGAAGAGGTGTAGCACCGCCGATTCCGCAACATGATGATGCAAAAATGAACGACTGGGCCGAGCGCATTGTCGCGGCGCGGCAACGCCGTCCCTTCACGTCACTTGAAGACTTCGCGCGCGACACAGGTTTGCCAAAACGCGCGCTGATCCTGCTGGCAGATGCCGATGCCTTCCGTTCCATCGGGCTTGATCGCCGCGCCGCGCTGTGGGCGGTGCGGCGGCTGCCCGATGACGTGCCGTTGCCGTTGTTCGAAGCCGCGGTTGCGCGCGAGCAGCCGGACGAGAATGCAGAACCATTGCCGCTGATGCCGATGCCGGAACAGGTGGTCGCCGATTATCAGACCATCCGCCTGTCACTGAAGGGACATCCGATGGAATTCTTGCGGCCGATGTTTGCTGGGGAGAGCGTCGTTCCCTGCAAGGACGTCTGTCATCGCCATGACCGGCGGCATGTCCGCTGCGCCGGCGTGGTGCTGGTGCGGCAGCGTCCGGGCAGCGCCAACGGCGTCGTCTTCATGACGCTGGAAGACGAAACCGGCATCGCCAACATCGTGGTGTGGCCGAAGGTTATGGAAAAATACCGCAAGGAGGTGATGGGCGCGCGCCTCGTCCTGATCGAGGGCTATATCCAGAGCAGTCCGGAAGAGGTGACCCATCTGGTGGCGCAGCGGATGTTCGATCGTTCGCATGATCTGGTGGGCCTCGCCAACGATGCGCTCAGCCGCAAACATCCGGTGCCGGCAGGTCCGGCGCTGGTCGAGCCGCTCAATGACGATCGCCGCGATCATCCCGACAATCCCGCGCAAAAAATCCGCCATCCACGCAACGTCCGCATCCTGCCAAGCTCGCGGGATTTTCGTTGACCAGCATACCACCTCTCGTCCTCACCCCGAGGAGCCGCGCAAGCGGCGTCTCGAGGGATAGGCCGCGGGCCACATGGTTCCAGACGCGAAGACGCACTCCTCACCATGAGGGCGGTTCCGATCAAACTGCCTCGTCGGGCAAATCACCAAAAAGCTGTCCAGTCCCCTTCGCAAAAAGTTTCCGCTTGTCGCGTCGGGCAAATCATTTCTACAAGCTCCGCCGTCCAATCCCGAAAGAGGGGCGTATCGCGATCGTCACGGACGCGGGGTTGGATGCGGTGGACGCGGCAGCGTCGGGCGCGCGAGTTTGTTCGCAGGGCGGTTTTCCGTGAGCGATCGAACAGCGCGCGGACGAACGGCGCTTAAACGCCTCGGCCAGAATTTCTTCCGGCAGCACATGAGCCGGTCGAAGCGTTTTGGTTGAGGAAGCTGCGGACGGCAAAGCCGTGTGGTCCCGGCACCCGTTGCTGGTGTCAAGCTGATGGAGATTGTCGGACCCAACCGGGTTTTCGATCAATCGCTAATCCGTCAGCGACGGTGACAAGACGAATTCGTCGCCGAGGAGAGCGCGGAATAAGCCGTTAAAACTATTGCGCAGGGAAGGCCGGGTGTTCCGGCGCACCTGTGGTCACCCGTGTGCATTTTTGTGCGCACGACTGCGGGTGCTTAGGGCACCCGGCTTTCCCTGCTCCCTCTTTTCTTTCGAGGGACAACGATGATGTAAACCTCGGGCGCGCCGCGCCGCGGGAATGCGAAGGCATGTCCGCGAATACCGACACAAACTAAAACCAACCTACTCGGGCGCGGCACCCACCGGTGGGCCACCCGGCGGCCGATGCAAAAACGTGATCGTTGCATAAGCGCCGAGCCATGAGCCGATCGCCGCAAAAGCGACATAGACCCAATTTTCGGTATAGCTGATCACGGCGTAAGATGAGAGCAGATACCAGACGCTGCTCCAGGTCGCGGCCGGCACGCGCTTGCGCGCCACCACGGCTGATGTGAACATGACATAGACCGCGTCCGTTGCGGCGGTAGCAAGCAGGACGGCTCCGGCCGTCAACGGGTCGATCGCAGCCATTGCAACTCCTCTTGAGGTCAGGCAGAGCTTTAACGTTAGGGAAGAGAAACACACATGCAAAGCCCTGCAGAAATTCTCAAAGATATCTGGACATCGGCGGGCGGCGAAATTCCCGCGCTGGAAACGGTCAAGCTGACCGGCGACGAGCCGCAGCTGCCCTCATCGTTTCGCGTCGCGGCCGCGGCGCAAGCGAGCGTTGCCGCCAGCGGACTAGCCGCGTCGCAGATCTGGAAATTGCGCAGCGGAGAGGCGCAGGACGTCACGGTCGATATGCGTCACGCCGCGATCGAATGCCGGAGCGAGCGTTATCTGCGCGTCGGCGGCAAGCCGCCGCCGCCGGCTTGGGACGCGATCGCCGGCATCTACAAAACCCGCGATCAGCGTTTCGTCCGGCTGCACACGAACTTTCCACATCACCGCGACGCCGTCTGCAAAGTCCTGAACTGCAAGCCGGAGCGCGATGAGGTCCAGGCTGCGCTGATGCAGTGGGACGGCGAGGCCTTCGAGACCACGGCCTATGCCGCCGGCGGCGTTGTCGCGTTGATGCGCTCGCATGACGAATGGTCGGCACTGCCGCACGCCAAGCGGCTTGCGGAATTGCCGCTGATCTCAATCGAAAAGATCGGCGACGCCGCACCAAAGCCGTGGCCCAAAGGCGACCGCCCGCTCGCCGGAATTCGTGTGCTCGACCTGTCGCGCGTGATCGCGGGTCCTGTCGCGGGCCGCACGCTCGCTGTCCATGGCGCCGACGTGCTTTTGATCTCCGGTCCCGATCTGCCGGCGATACCGTGGCTCACCATCGATACCGGCCGCGGCAAGCTGACGAGTTTTGTCGAACTCAAGAGCGAACAGGGCGGCGGCGTGTTGCGTGACCTGCTGGCAACCGCCGACATCTTCTCGCAAGGCTATCGACCCCGCGCGCTCGCCGCGCTCGGCTTCTCACCGGAAGACGCGGCGACGATCAATCCCGGCATCGTCTATGTGAGCTTGTCGGCCTATGGCCACGGCGGTCCGTGGGCAGAGCGCCGCGGTTTTGACTCGTTGGTGCAAACCGCGACCGGCTTCAATCACGCCGAAGGGCAGGCGGCCGGGACCGACGGGCCGAAGGAATTGCCGGCGCAAATGCTCGACCATGCCACCGGCTATTTAATGGCGTTCGGCGCCATGATGGCGAAAGCGCGCCAGGCGCGTGAAGGCGGTAGCTGGCACGTCAGGGTATCGCTGGCGCAGACCGGGCGATGGCTGTGGAATCTCGGCCGCGTTGCCGATGGACTGAATGCCAGTGATCTCACGGGTGAACTGGTGACACCGTTTATCGAAGAAGTCGCTTCGGGCTTCGGTCCGCTGCGGTCCGTTACGCACTCCGCGATTCTGTCAAAAACCCCGGCCTTTTGGGCCCGCCCGGCAATGCCACTCGGCAGCCACCCGCCGGCGTGGCCCCGACCCGGATAGACGTTCAGCCGGCGTTCAGGTCCGGCTTTCCAAACCTTAACCCCGCACGCTAAGCCTGTTCGCTTTTTTTGGTTGTTTGAAACGCCAATTGGGCACTATTAGCTCCCGACGGGGCAATCTCTGCCGAAATCATCGCCGATCTGAACCGGGCCGCATGCGCAACAAGTTTACCAAAGGATTGCAGACCTTTAGCCGGCAACGGCTGGCGTTGGGCGTGGCCTTGCTGGCGCTGGCTGCCGCCTCTGGCTACGGGCTTGTGCATATGCTGTCGGCGAAGCAGGGACATTCGGAAGTATCGAGCCAGTCCCGCAGGGGACTGCAGCGCTACACGCCGACGCCTGCCGAGTGGGCCAGCCTGAGCTTCCAACCGGTTACCGAGCGCGCCTTCCGTGCCGAGTATGTCACCGAAGGCAAGATCGCGATCGACGAGGATCGTTCCACGCCGGTGTTTTCGCCTTATACCGGCCGGGTGACAAAACTGCTGGCGCGGCCGGGCGACAGCG
>JBJMTR010000512.1:0-4381 GCA_045811565.1 Bradyrhizobium sp. | reverse complement strand
GGCGACAATGCCGGCAGCATGCTGTATCCGTCGATGATGTTCCGCCTCAACGGTATCGATCCCGAAAAAGCCGGCGATGCCTGGCGGACCATACCGGCGCTGATGGAAGAGGCCGAAGCATCAGGCACGCATCGTTTTCCGCGCAAGGCCGCAATCGTGCGGCCGCAGCGCTCGCCGATCGAATGGCGCGTGAATTTTACACAGTTGGCGCGCGAAGACGGCACTGCGATCAATGGCCTCGAGCCCGACGATCTTACGCGCGGTGAGATCGACGGGCGCCGCCAGGCGATCGCCGCATTCGAGTTTCTGCGCACCGTGCCGGGATTTGAGAAATCCTATATCGTCGATCTGCCGCCGCAACTCGGCGTGCGCGAGACCCGCCGCGTGGTCGGCGGCTATATGCTCTCTGGCGAGGACGTGCTCAGCTGCGCCTCGTTCGAGGACTCGATTGGCGTCAATGGCTGGCCCATGGAATCGCATGTTGCGGGAGAAGTGATCTTCAAATTCCCGCCGATCCCGGAATCGCGCGGCTTTAACGAATTACCCTATCGGATGCTGGTTCCTGAGGGCATCGACAATCTCCTGATGGCCGGCCGCTGCGCTTCGATGACGCATCACGGCCAGTCGGCCGCGCGCGTCTCCGGGGCCTGTTTTGCGATGGGGGAGGCGGCTGGAACCGCGGCGTCGCTGGCGCTCTCGGGCAATACGATTCCGCGCGACATTGCGATAGAAAAGTTGCAACAAGCGTTGAAAGAGCAGGGTGCGTTTATCGGACGGGATCAGGCACTGCCCGTCGGGCTATAGAGCCGGATCGATGAATCGCAATCGTTCCGCATGATCGGTGTCACCTCTCCCCTTGTGGGAGAGGTCGGATCGCATCGACAGATGCGATCCGGGTGAGGGTTCTATCATACAGAGAGACCGTGACCCCTCACCCCAATCCCCCCACAAGGGGAGAGGGGGCTCACCGCCATTGCCGAGATAGTGTAGCCAACGCTTCGATCCACGTGTATCTGAGTCCAGAATGGATGAAGACGGAGGAAACTGGATGACGAAGTTTGCGCGCCTCGCGCTAGCGGGCTTGCTGGCGTTGGTGGTGAGCGGGATCGCGCGGGCCGACGATATGCCGAAGGCAAAAATCGGGGTATTGCGGCTCTCGTCCTCGGCGCCGGTGTTCATCGCGCAGGACAAGGGCTATTTCCGCGAGTCCGGCCTTGACGTCGAACTCAAGTTCTTCGACGCGGCGCAGCCGATCGCGGTTGCGACCACCTCCGGCGATGTCGATTTCGGTATCACCGCGTTCACGGCAGGTCTCTACAATCTCGCCGGCAAGGGCACGCTGAGAGTGATCGGCGGCATGAGCCGTGAAAAGGCCGGCTATCCCCTGATCGGGTATTTCGCCAGCAATAATGCCTATGCCGCCGGCCTGAAAGCGCCAAAGGATCTTGCGGGCAAACGCGTGGCGGTGACGCAGGTCGGCTCCAGCTTTCATTATTCGCTGGGGCTACTCGCGGACAAATACGGCTTCAGGCTCTCTGAGGTAAAGGTGCTGCCGCTGCAATCGCTGTCGAATGCCGCCGCCGCGCTGAAGGGCGAAACCGTCGATGCAGCGCTGCTGCCGGTCTCGACCGCGCGTCCGCTGATGGAGTCAGATGGCGCCAAGCTTTTGGGCTGGGTCGGCGATGAGACGCCTTGGCAATTAGGCGCGGTGTTCGCCTCGCCGAAGACGCTGGCGAACAACGCGTTGGTGACAAAACTTCTGAGTGCGCTGGTGCGCGCCGATCGCGAATATCACGACGTGATCCTGGCATCGGTGAAGGATGGCAAGGCGCCGATCAATGAAAAGACCAAACCGCTGCTCGATATCATCGCCAAATACACCAATCTGCCGGTCGAACAGGTGGTCGGCAATTGCGCCTATATCGATCCCGACGGCAAGCTGGACGTGAAGAATGTCGCCAACCAAATCAGCTGGCTGCAGGAACAGGGCTTTGTCGACAAGGGGTTCGACGCGAACGCGATCATTGCCAAGGAATATGTGAAGCCGGACTGATGCAGCGGCGCGGGCTCGTCCTTCGAGACGCGGCCAAGGGGCCGCTCAGGAGGATGGGATGGACTACCCGCATGGATCGACTTACCCCTCATGGTGAGGAGCGCGGCATGCCGTGCGTCTCGAACCATGTGGCCACATTACCTTACCGCAATATCGCGGTTCCAGAAAAGCGGACCCTAAATGGACCTGATCGCCGACCATGTCAGTCACCGTTTTGGCGCGCTCGACGTGCTCGATGACGTGTCATTTACGGTGCGGTCGGGCGAGGTGGTCGCGATCGTTGGGCCATCCGGTTGCGGGAAGAGCACGCTGCTGTCGATCCTGGGCGGCTTGCTGCAGCCGAGCAAAGGGCAGGCAGAACTGCGCGGCGCGCCGGCGGCGGATAGCCTGAACCCGCTGACCTTCGTGTTCCAGGATTTTGCACTGCTACCGTGGTGCACGGTGGAAGCGAACGTCGCATTTCCGCTTGAACATACCGGTCTGAGTCCGACTGAGCGACGCGCTGTTATCGACGATGCCTTGCGTCGCACCGGGTTGTCGGATTTCGGCGGCGCCTATCCCAAGCAATTGTCCGGCGGCATGCGCCAGCGCGTCGGCATTGCACGGGCGCTGGCGGTGCGGCCGGCGATCCTGTTGATGGACGAGCCGCTCTCGGCATTAGATTCGCAAACCCGTGAATTGCTGATGGAGGATTTCATCCGCCTGCTCGCCGATGGCGCGATGGGCGCGGTCTATGTCACGCATAATCTCGAAGAGGCGGTTCGGCTTGCCGATCGCATCGTGGTGCTGTCGCGGCGGCCGGGTCGGGTCCGCGAGACCGTCCCTATCCCGATGACGCGCGCAGAGCGCGGCGACATCAATGCGCGCGGCAAGCTGCTCGCGTTGCAGAACGAGCTTTGGTCGCTGATTCGCGAGGAGGCGATCGACGCCGAGCGCGAGGTCCAGCATGCTTGACCGCGCGACGTCAGAGAACGCGGAAGCGGACTTGTCTGCCGACAAGCCGCGCCCGGTGGTATTCCGCGGCGCGGGTTTTACGCCGAGCGCAGGACGCTATTCCGGATGGATTGCGCTCGCGCTGGTGATCGCGCTCTGGCAACTCGCCGGCAGCGCGGGATGGGTTAACCCACTGTTCCTGCCTGCGCCCTCGGCGATCGCCGCCGCGATGTACAAGCTCGCGACGAGTGGTGCGCTCTGGCATCATCTATCTTATTCGATCATGCGGATCGGCACCGGTTGGCTCCTTGGCACGACCGCCGGCGTGATCGTCGGTTTTGGCATCGGCCTCTTCACGCTCGCGCGCGGCGTCGGCATCACCTTCATCTCGGCGCTATTTCCGATTCCAAAAATCGCGCTGCTGCCATTGCTGATCCTGTGGCTCGGGATCGGTGAGGAACCGAAGATCGCGACCATTGCGTTAGGGGTGTTCTTCTCCACCGCGATCACCGTCAATAGCGGCGTCGACGCCGTGCCGCGCAATTTGATCCGGATGGCGCAGAGCTTTAACGTGCCGTTCCACGCCATCGTGCGCCGGGTGATCTGGCCCGGCGCGCTGCCCTCGATCCTCGCCGGCTTCCGCATTACGGCCTCGGTGGCGCTGCTGCTGGTCGTCAGTGCCGAAATGATCGGCGCCGAATTCGGCATCGGCGCCTTCGTGCTGCAGGCCGGTAATCTCATGCAGACCGATCAGTTGCTGGCAGGCGTCGTAATTCTATCGCTATTCGGGCTCGCGGTGGGGAAGCTGATCAATTTGCTGGAGGCCCGGCTGCTGCATTGGCGGTAACGGCCCAGCCATCATGTCTCCGGTCATTGCAAGGAGCGGAGCGAGGAAGCAATCCACACTTGTTTTGCGGAGCTATGGATTGCTTCGCTTCGCTCGCAATGACGCGGTGAGAGCCGTCACGCATTTCCGCGGTCTTCGCGGAACAGGTCGAGCTTCTGCTGTACCGGGCGGTCGGAAAAACTGAACAGCACTGCGTCCGCGTCGGCCTCGTGGGTGACCCAGTGCCAGCTCGGCACCACGAACAGGTCGCGCGGGCCCCATTCAAAGGTCTGCTCGCCGATTCGCGTGCGGCCCTTGCCTTCGATCGCGGCGAACACGGTGGCGTCGGTCGAACGATAGCGCGCGGTCTTGAATCCCTGCGGCAGCAGCTGGATGAATGTGCCGATGGTCGGCATCGCGAAATCGCCGGTCTCTGGATTGGAGAACTTTAGTTTCAGGCCGTGACATGCGTCCCCCTGGTCGCGCAGCTTGGCCTGTTCCAGCGCCTCGCGGGTGTAGCTGTAAGGGTAGTTGAAAATCGGCGAGGTCTTTGAGCTGCGCTTCAGATC
>JBJMTR010000511.1:0-6542 GCA_045811565.1 Bradyrhizobium sp. | reverse complement strand
TGGCAAATCCGTCGATCGATCTCGAAACCCACATTGAGGATGTGCTGAACGTCATCAAGTACGAAGACCTGCGCGACATCGCGCTGCTCGGGCACAGCTATGGCGGTATGGTCGCGACGGGAGTAGCCGATCGCGCCCGCGATCGCGTCGCGCAATTGATCTATCTCGACGCCTTTGTGCCGCAAGACGGACAGTCGCTATTGGACCTCAATGAACCGGCACGGTCACGCATGCAGGAGCTCGCGAAGATCGGCTGGCGCGTGCCGCCAAATCCGACTCCGCCCGACACGTCACCCGCGGATGTCGAATGGCTCACGGCGCGCCGAGTCGACATGCCGATCAAATGCTTTGAGATGAAGCTGAAGCTGCATGGCGGCGAGCTGACATTGCCGCGCAGCTACATCTACGCCACACGGATCACGCCGGCGGATACTTTTGGTCAGTTTGCCAAGCGGACCAAGGACGCGGCAGGCTGGCGCTCCTACGAGATCGACGCCAGCCACTCGCCGAACGTCACCGCGCCGGAAGCGTTGATGGCGGTGTTGGAGAAAATTGCGGCCTGAAATGGCGAAGGGTCCGACGCGTTACGCCGGACCCTTCATGGTTTAGAGCATCAGCCAGCCTGTAAGCCGGGTTCTGTAGGGCACCGCCCCACTTGCGCGAGACGATACGTGACGGCCATTCCTCTGGGACATGTTTGCACATTGCCTCGAGCAACCTACCCGGACGGCGAGCTTGACATCGCCCTGCGGCGTTATCGCTTTCGCGAACAGCCCGCGTTGCCGTCCCTATTCGGTTTTGCTCCCGGTGTGGTTTGCCATGCCGGTTCCGTTGCCGGACCCGCGGTGCGCTCTTACCGCACCTTTTCACCCTTACTCGCCTTCGCAGCTCGCGCTGCCACGGCGCAGCAAGCCCGAAGGCCTGTCGCACCGAAGCCCAAAGGGCGGAGGCGGGCGGTTCGTTCTCTGTGGCACTATCCCTGGGGTTAACCCCCGCCGGATGTTATCCGGCACCGTATGTCGATGGAGCCCGGACTTTCCTCCCCCGCAGCCTTTCGACCGTAGCGGGAGCGGCCGTCCAGCCGACTGACACCTTAGGGATGGGGGTTTGTGCTCGCGAGGTCAAGGTGTTAGCGGCCGCGGAACCGCGTAAAATAATTTATCCTGGAGATGTCGTTCTCCGTCCCGCTCGTTCGACTGGATGTCGGCGATCCAGCCGATCAATGAGGAGCCTTCGAAATGCAGTATCTGTTGATGATCTATCAGAACGAAGCCGAGTACGGCAAAATCGATCCGGCGACAGCCAAGAAGGTGATGGATGAATACGGCGCCTTCACGCAATCCATCATCGAGGGCGGCAACTTCAAGGCCGGCGACCGGCTGCAACCGACCACGACCGCGACCACCGTGCGCGTGCGCGACGGCAAAACGCTGACGACGGATGGCCCGTTCGCAGAAACGCGCGAGCAGCTCGGCGGCTATTATCTGGTGGAAGCCAAGGACCTCGATGCCGCGCTCGCCATCGCCGCGCGCATTCCCGGCGCCCGGTTCGGCTCGATCGAGGTGCGGCCGATCTGGGTTTATAATTGACGGCACAGCCGTCATTCGGGGATGCGCCTCGTTGGGTGCAGGCTCTGATGTGCAATTGCACATCAGAGAATCCATACTCCCGATGGTGGTTATGGATTTCCGGGCTCGTGCTTCGCACGTCCCGGAATGACGACGTCGGTTTGGTGACTGCCAAATGACCCCCGCCGAGATCGAAAAAATTTTCCGCGACGAGGCGGGACGGGCCCTGGCAACGCTGATCCGGCTCGTCGGCGATTTCGATCTGGCGGAGGATGCCTTGCAGGATGCGGTCGCGGCCGCGCTCGAGCGCTGGCCACATAGCGATCTGCCGTCCAATCCCCGGGCCTGGCTGGTCAATGTCGGTCGCAACAAGGCGATCGATCGCGTTCGCCGCAATATCGCGTTTCGCGGCAAGCGGCAGCAATTGACGCACGAGCTGCTGCTCAATGTATCAGCGCCGTGCGAGGCCGCAGAGGCGAGCCTCGACGACGACGTGCTGCGGCTGATCTTCACCTGCTGCCACCCATCATTTGCCGAGGAGGTCCAGGTCGCGCTGACGCTGCGCACGGTCTGCGGCCTCACCACGGCGCAGGTCGCGCGCGCGTTTCTTGCGAGCGAAGAGGCGATGGCGCAGCGGCTGCTCCGCGCCAAGCAGAAGATCCGTCTCGCCGGCATCCCCTACGAGGTGCCGGAACGCGAAGCGCTCGAGCCGCGGCTGCGCGGGGTGCTCGCGGTGATCTATCTCGTCTTCACCGAGGGCTATGTCGCGACCTCGGGCGGGGATCTGATGCGGCCGGATCTTGCGCGCGAAGCTATCCGGCTGGCCCGCCTGATCCATGCGCTGATGCCCGGCCGCGGCGAGATCAAGGGATTGCTCGCCTTGATGTTGCTGCATGACGCCCGCCGCGCCGGACGCCAGACCGCGGGCGGCGACGTCGTTCTCCTCGAGGAGCAGGACCGCACGCTGTGGGATTATCGCCAGATCGCCGAAGGCTTGAGGCTTGTGGAAGAGGCACTGCGGATGCCGGGCCGGCCACAATCCTACGCGGTGCAGGCCGCGATCGCGGCGCTGCATGCCCGCGCTCCCAATTATAAGGACACTGACTGGCCGCAGATCGCCGGCCTGTACGAGGTCCTGCTGCGGATCAGCCCGTCGCCAGTGATCGAGCTCAACCACGCCGCCGCGATCTCGATGGTCGATGGACCAGCGCGGGCGCTCGACCTGATCGACGCGCTGGAAGCGCGCGGCGGACTCAAAGGCTATGAGCTGTTGCCGGCCGTCCGCGCCGATCTGTTGCGCCGACTCGGGCGGAATGAGGCCGCGCGAGAGGCATATCGGGCCGCAACCGCCGCGACCCAGCTCGAGCCATTGCGGCGTCTCTATGCGCGGCGAATCGCGGAACTGGGTTAGGAGCGCACTGCCGCGCTTGATTGATGATTGCGAGAAGCGAAGGGACGACGCGATCCATTCCGTCTTTTCGCTGAGAAATGGATTGCTTCGCTGCGCTCGCTATGACGACCGTTGCGTCCTACTTCGCTGCCAGCCTCGTCGCCTCAGCCGGCAAACTCGCCAGCAGCGCGTGCAGCGTAGTGATGGTCGAATGATCGGCGACGCCGTCGACGCGAGCGGGGCGGAAGTGGCGCTGGAACGCGGTGACGACTTCCATCGTCGCGCCGTCATACTTGCCATGGGCCGGGATATTGTAGCCGTAGCGGGCAAACGCGGCCTGCATGCTTGCGACATTGTTGTTGATGCTGCCGAGTTTCAGCGTTTCGCCGCGCACGATCGGCGCCGGCTGCACCCAATGGCCAACGCCGGAATTGGCTAGCGAATGCCACGGAAATTTTTCGCCTGGATCTTTCTTGCGGGGCGGCGCCACGTCGGAATGCCCGAGCACGCGGTGTGAGGGCACGTTGCGGCGGAGCATGATGCCGCGGCACAGCGCGATCACGGCGGCGATCTGGCGCAACGGAAAGTCCGGATAGCCCCAATCATGGCCGCGATTAATGATCTCGACACCGATCGAGCAGGAATTGATGTCTTCCTCGCCGGCCCAGCAGGACGCGCCGGCGTGCCAGGCGCGCTTGCTCTCCGGCACCGATTGCACGATCCGGCCGTCTTCCAGGACGATGTAATGCGCTGAGACCTCGGTGCCGGCGGTGCAGAGCTGCGCGATCGCGCCTTCCACATCAGGCATGCCGGTATAGTGCAGCACGATCATGTCGGGCTGCCGGCCGTTCTTGCGCTCGCCGTAATTGGGGGACGGGATGACGTCGGAGGCGACCGAGGAATCCGGGGTGAATGTGTTCATGTCCGCGTTGGGGCCCTGGAAACGGGAAGGGCGCGTTGACGCTTCGAATCGCTATTAACAGACGTGAACGAACCAGAAGACATCACAAAAGCCAAACCGGGCATGAGAACGGCAATACTGCATTTTTAAACAAACGATATTTACTATTCTTTTACCCTGTTGTCCGCGCAATCCCGCAGCAGCCCTCCGCTTCGCATTTTAGTGCAGTGTGTGCGGAGGGCATCACCGGGTTCCATGCAAGGTTAAAAAGCACGCAAATCCCTTAAACGATCGTCAACGCTTTCTTAACGCTAAGTGCCGTTACTAAGTGGTGAAGAGCCGAACCGGTTTGGGGGACGGCCGAGGCCCGTTTTCGCGCGAAATCCCATGGCAGCCGAGCAAGTTCCGGTCGGAAATCAGGATTTGCGGCCGGGAATGGAGAACAGCAACCGTGCCTCGCAGCGGCTTTTTGACCGGAAAGGCGCGGCAAAGCGCAGGGATTTGAGACGCAATGGGCCCGTTCGCGTCCGGTTTCTGTTTCGCGCGCTGGAATACGCTAGGGGTAGGCGGATGACCCCTGCAGCCTCCCGTCACATCTCCGTTCTCGGCCGCGAAGCGGTCGACATGCTCAGTCCCCGCGACGGCGGCATCTATATCGACGCAACCTTTGGGGCGGGCGGCTATAGCCGTTCGATCCTCGCGACCTCTGGAACCCGTGTCATCGGCATCGACCGCGACCGGTCAGCCATTACCGGCGGGTTCGATCTCGTCGACCGTTCGGAAGGCCGGCTGACCCTGGTCGAGGACCGCTTCTCCAACCTCGCCGGGATCTGCGCAGGCTTGGGCATCGCTGCGGTCGACGGTGTCGTGATGGACGTCGGCGTTTCCTCGATGCAGCTTGATCAGGCCGAGCGCGGCTTTTCGTTCCGGCTTGGCGGCCCGCTCGACATGCGGATGGGGCACAATGGTCCGACGGCGGCCGATGTGATCGCCAAGGCGTCCGAGACCGACCTTGCCAATATCATCTACATCTTCGGCGAAGAGCGTCATTCGCGCGCCGTCGCCCGCGCCATTGCGGCCGCACGCAAGGAAGGGCCGATCACGACTACCCAGGCACTGGCCGACGTCGTCGCCAGGGTCGTCCGCGCCAAGCCGAATGAGATTCATCCGGCAACGCGGACGTTTCAGGCGTTGCGGATTTTCGTCAACCAGGAACTCGATGAGTTGCATCAGGCGCTCTCGGCGGCGGAGCGCGTGCTCAGGCCAGGCGGCCGGCTGGTCGTGGTGTCCTTCCATTCGCTGGAAGACCGCATCGTCAAGAACTTTTTGGCCGAGCGCGGCAAGGCGGCGAGCGGATCGCGGCACCTGCCGGAGGTCGCGCAAATTCCGCCCAGTTTCCAAATCCTGACCAAGCGCCCGGTCACGCCCACAAATGCCGAGATCGCAGCCAATCCACGGGCGCGTTCGGCGAAACTGCGCGCGGCCGAACGGACCGCGGCGGCACCGCACGTGGCGAGCGCGTTGCCGGCATGGCCGACGCTCGCTGGCGTAATGAGGGGAGGCTGACGCATGCGCATCCTCCATCTCCTTGTGATCGGCATGCTGGTGTTTGCGGCTGCCTACGTCTACCGGATCAAAATGGAATCGACCTCCCGCACTGAGCGCGTGCTGCGGCTGAATGCGGAAATCCGCGAGCAGCGTGACGCGATCGCGGCGCTGCGGGCGGAATGGGCCAAGCTCGACGCGCCGCTCCGGCTGCAGGGGCTCGCGGAACGCCACCTCGGGCTGAAGCCGCTCACCGCCTCGCAATATGATCAGTTGAAGAACTTGCCTGAGCGGCCGCCCAGCTTTGCGCGGCCCGGTGCTCCCGATCCGATCGGCGCGATGATCAGCACCATCGAGGCTGCCGCCGATGCGGATGCTGCGACTGTGACCGGTTCGGTGCCGCAGCCCCCGCCCGGAGATCAGCAATGACGGATCGGGCACCCAGCAAGACCAGGCCCGTGGAACGCTGGCAGCAGCGGCTGATCCGCAGCCTGCTCTACGGGCGCAACGTCGACCGTGCCGCGAAAGCGCGCGCCCGTGTCGGATTTGCCATCCTGACCTTTGCCGCTGTTTACGCGGTGATCGCCGGACGCCTCGTGATGTTTGCGGTCGGCGCCGACAGTCACGCGGCACGCCGCACCGCGTCGCAAGACGCCATCGCGACCGCGCGGCCGGATATCGTCGATCGCAACGGCGAGATACTCGCCACCGACGTCAAGGCGCCAAGTCTGTTCGGCGAACCGCGCCGCATCATCGACAAGGACGAAGCGATCGAGCTTCTGACCGCAACGCTGCCGGACCTCGACACTGGCGAGGTGCGCGACCGCCTGTCGTCGCGAAAAGGCTTTGTCTGGCTGAAGCGCGAAATCACTCCGAAGCAACAGCAGGACATCCATCGCCTCGGCATTCCCGGCATCGGCTTCCTGCGCGAGAACAAGCGTGTCTATCCGACCGGCGCCGAGGTCGCGCACCTGATCGGTCTGGTCAACATCGACAACCAGGGCATTGCCGGGATGGAGAAATGGCTCGACAATAACGGTCTGGCCGATCTGCACCGCGCGGGCTTCGCCACCGACCGCCTGCAAACGCCGGTGGAATTGTCGGTCGACCTGCGCGTCGAGCACGCGCTGCGCGACGA
>JBJMTR010000510.1:0-3526 GCA_045811565.1 Bradyrhizobium sp. | reverse complement strand
TACCTGCAGGATGTGGTGAAGGATGCCGACGGCCAGCTCTCGCTCAAGACGGTGGCCACCATCGTCAAGGACAGCCAGGACAGTTACCACGACAAATGCCCGATGAAGTGATGTTGGGTTTTGCCGGCGCATGATCTGCCAAGGGTGTGAGCAGCTTTGTCAGAGCATCATGCGCCCAACAACAATTAGCGGCGGCGCATTCGCGTTGCCGCTGTTTTGTTTCAGCCCGAAGTAAGCGATGTTTCTTGTCGTCGAGCAATTTCTGAACGGATTGCAGTTCGGCCTGTTGCTGTTCCTGCTGGCGGCCGGGCTGACGCTGGTGTTCGGCATCATGGATTTCGTCAATCTGGCGCACGGCTCGCTCTACATGATGGGCGCCTATTTCGCGGCGACTTTCGTGGCGTGGACCGGAAGTTTTGTGATCGGCGTGCTGCTGGCGCTCGGCGCCACGCTGCTACTCGGCATCGCCCTGGAATTCATCGCGCTCAGGCATCTCTATGGCCGCGATCATCTCGACCAGGTGCTGGCCACCTTTGGCCTGATCCTGTTCTTCAACGACGCGGTGCGGCTGATCTGGGGCCCGGCGGGCCTCTCGCTGCCGCTGCCGGCGTGGCTGACGGTGCCGATTCAGATCATGCCCGGCGTGTATTACCCGGCCTACCGGTTATCGATCATCCTGGCCGCGCTTTTGGTCGCCGCATTGCTTTATGTCGTGGTGATGCGGACCCGCATCGGCATGCTGATCCGCGCCGGCGCCTCCAACCGGGAAATGATCGGCGCGCTCGGCATCAACATCAAACTGCTGTTCACGCTGGTTTTTGGGCTCGGCGCCGCGCTCGCCGGCCTTGCCGGGCTGATGCAAGCGCCGATCCTCACGGTGCAGATCGGCATGGGCGAAAACATCCTCATTCTCGCTTTCGTCATCATCGTGATCGGTGGCATCGGCTCGATCCGCGGCGCTTTTCTGGCGGCGATCTTCGTCGGCCTGATCGATACGATGGGTCGTGCCTTCCTGCCGGACCTGTTGCGGAAGGTTCTCAGCGGCGCCGCGGCATCGACCGCGGCGCCCGCACTATCATCGATGTTGATCTATCTGCTGATGGCGATCGTGCTGGTGCTGCGGCCGGAGGGGCTATTTCCGGCCGCCAAGCGATGAAATCCTCCCTCAACGCCCGCAACGCCGTTGTGGCGCTGGTTGTGGCCGGCCTCGTCCTGCTGCCGATCTATTCCGCGGTTACCGGCAACATCTTCATTCTCACGCTATTTACGCGCATCGTGATCTTCGCGCTGGCGGCAGCCAGCCTGAACCTGATCATGGGCTATGGCGGCATGATGAGCTTTGGCCACGCCGCCTATCTCGGCATCGGCGGCTATGCGGTCGGCATTCTTGCGGCTGAAGGCATCGGCTCCGGCTTCATCCAGTGGCCGGTGGCGCTCCTGGTATCGGCGCTGTACGCGCTGGTGATCGGCGCGCTCTCCTTGCGCACCCGCGGCGTCTATTTCATCATGATCACGCTGGCTTTTGCGCAGATGGCCTATTACGTCGCCTCCGGGATGTCCCGTTACGGCGGCGACGATGGCCTCACCATTTACAAGCGCAGCACTTTCGGCGACCTGATCAACCTGTCGGACCGCGTGCAGTTCTATTATCTTTGCCTCGCCTGCCTGTTCGGCGGCATCTATCTGATCTGGCGTATCGTCAATTCGCGCTTCGGCATGGTGGTGCAGGGCGTGCGCTCCAACGAGCAGCGTATGCAGGCGATCGGGTTTCACGCCAACCGCTACCGGCTGGTTTGTTTCGTGATCGCGGGCACCATCTGCGGGCTGTCAGGCGCGCTGCTGGCCAACAACACCGATTTCGTCAGTCCGGCCGTGATGTACTGGACCCGCTCCGGCGACCTCATGGTGATGGTGATCCTCGGCGGCATGGGCTCGCTTTTCGGCCCGGTGATCGGCGCTATCGTGTACCTCTTGCTGGAAGAAGTGCTGTCGCAGTTCACGGAATACTGGGCGATGATCATGGGCCCGATGCTGCTCCTGATCGTGCTGTTTGCGCGCGGCGGCATCATGGGGCTGCTCGGGAGGATGCGCCGTGGCTGATCCCTTGCTCCGGGTTGAAAACCTGATGCGCCGTTTCGGCGGCGTCGTCGCGACCGACAATCTCTCGCTCGAAGTACCCAGCGGCGAGTTGCACGCCATTATCGGCCCCAATGGCGCCGGCAAGACCACGCTGATCAGCCAGTTGACCGGGCAGCTCATGCCGAATTCCGGCACCATCCATTTCGCCGGACGCGACGTCACCAGCCTGCCGTCCTATAAGCGCTGCCGGCTCGGGCTGGCGCGCTCGTTCCAGATCACCTCGCTGCTCAAGGATTTTTCCGCGATCGACAACGTCGCGCTCGCAGCCCAGGCGCATGACGGGCACTCATTCCGCTTCTGGGGCAGCGCGCGCAAGGAAAGGCATTTGCGCGACGCCGCGCGGACGGCGTTGAGACGTGTGGGGTTAGAAGCGCGCGCGGACGTGCTGGTGTCTGAACTGAGCCATGGCGAGCAGCGCGAACTCGAAGTTGCGGTGGCACTCGCTACCAAGCCGCAACTCCTGCTGCTGGATGAGCCGATGGCGGGCCTCGGCATCACGGAATCGGCGCGCATGGTGACGCTGTTGAAACAGCTGCGTAAGGAAGTCACTATCGTACTGGTCGAGCACGACATGGAGGCGGTGTTCGCGCTCGCCGACCGCATCACGGTTTTGGTCTATGGCCGCGTCATCGCCTGCGACGTACCGACTGCGATCCGAAAGGACGAGGAGGTCAAGCGCGCCTATCTCGGCGAACAGCACGCGGTGGTCAGACATGGCTGACGCGCTGCTCGAACTCGACGGCATCGAGACCTGCTACGGGCTGAGCCAGGTGCTGTTCGGTCTGTCGCTGTCGGTACATGCCGGCGAGATGGTCGCTCTGATGGGCCGCAACGGCATGGGCAAGACCACCACCATCCGCTCGATCATGGGGTTGACGCCGGCACGCGCCGGCGCGATCCACTTCGGCGGGCAGGAGGTCCGCAACCTGCCGTCCTACAGAATCGCAAAGCTCGGCATTGGCCTGGTGCCGGAGGGACGCCAGATCTTTCCGAACCTGACCGTGCGCGAAAATCTCGTCGCCGCGTCGGGCAATCGTTCGGGCAATCCCGATCCCTGGACCATCGAAAAAATCCACGCGCTGTTTCCGCGGCTTGCCGAGCGCGGCAGCAATATGGGCGTCACGCTGTCGGGCGGCGAGCAGCAGATGCTCGCGATCGGACGCGCGCTGATGACGAATCCGAAACTGCTTATCCTCGACGAGGCCACCGAAGGCCTCGCGCCGCTGATCCGCGAAGAGATCTGGAACTGCCTGTCGATGCTGAAGGCGCGCGGGCAATCGGTGCTGGTGATCGACAAGAACGTCGAAAACTTAAGCCGCATCGCCGACCGCCACTACATCATCGAGCGGGGACGGGCGGTGTGGAGTGGGACATCGGAGCAGCTGAT
>JBJMTR010000509.1:0-5281 GCA_045811565.1 Bradyrhizobium sp. | reverse complement strand
CATCGCCGCCATCCCACTTGTCGGCCGCCAACGCCGAGCCGCCCGCCATGGCCACGCTCAAAACTACGAGCGCAGCCGTCGTCATCGCCTGATGCTTCATGGTTATGTCCTCCCTCAAACGCCGCTTTGCGGCTTATCACTCCATCAGCCCGCCACCTCGCGACGTCCGTGGAGAGAACTTGCAATCAGCGTCGACGCGATCAGGACCGCGCCGATGACGATGATGGTGGCATCGCCTTTGACACCGGTCAGCGCCAGCCCATTCTTCAAGAGCTGGATCATGACCAGACCGACAACGGTGCCCCAGATCGTCCCAGCGCCGCCAAAAATGCTGGTGCCGCCGAGAACGACGGCGGCGATCACATCGAGCTCGTAACCGGTCCCCATGTCGGAGCGGGTGGTGGTCACGCGCGAGACCAACACCCACGCCGACACGCCGGCGGCCAGTCCCGACAGCGTGTAGACCAGGAGCTTGGTCCGATCGACCGGCAGGCCGGAAAAGCGGGCGGCGGTTTCGTTGTTGCCGATCGCGTAGAGCGTGCGGCCGAATGTGGTCCGATCGAGGGCTATGCCTGCCACGATGATTCCCGCCAGCAGGATCCACAATTGTGTCGGCACCCCGAACAATTCGCCCTGCCCGGTGAAGAAAAACCATTCGGGATAATTGCGTACCGAACGGGCCTGGCTGATACCTTCAGCAAGTCCGCGATACAGCGCCAAGGTGGCTATCGTCATGATCAGCGGTGGTACCCGCACACGCGTAATCAGCAATCCATTGACGAAACCGGCGATACCTCCGACGCCGATCGCAAACACGATCGCCAGCGGCAACGGAAATCCGAGATTTTTCCAGGAATAGCCGAGCACGATCGCGCATAGACCAACGATCGAGCCGACCGACAGATCGATGCCGCCGGTGATAATGATGAACGTCATCGGCAACGCGAGCAGGCCGACTTCGGTCATCAGGCGTCCCTGATTCAAGAGATTGTCCACCGTCAGAAATCGCTCGCTGAACAGCCCGAGAATTGCGAGCGCAATGACGAGGATCGCCGCCAGCAACGTCTCGTGGCGAACGAGCCAGCGCGGTGCTGCACGACGCATGTCAGGCGCGAGCACGGCCATGCGCCTTATCCTCCTGCCTGACGGCGCCGGCGCCGCAGGATGTCGGCGACGACCGTCACCAGGATCAACACGCCCTGCACGGCGTGAATCCAGTACGGCGACACGTTGATGAAAACGAGCGCGCTGGCGATCTCGGCGATCAAGATCGCCGCCAGCGTCGATCCGACCACGGTGCCCACGCCGCCGAGAATACTGACGCCGCCGACCACGGCGGCGGTGATGACCGTCAGTTCCAGATTGGGCGGCACCGTCGACTGAATGACTTTAAGCTGGGTCGCAAACAGCAGCGCCGCGATTCCAGCAAAAAGGCCATGCAGCGCAAACACCATGACCACGGTGCGCCGGGGGGAGACGCCACAAAGCCGCGCGGCTTCCGCGTTGCCGCCGGTCGCGTAGATGGCACGCCCCCTCACCGAATACCGCATCCAGAGCGCGGCCAAGGTGGTCGCCGTCGCCATGATGAGCACCGGTATCGGCAAAAACCCGAACAGTTCGATATCGGCGAGATGAAAGCTTTCCGGCAGATCGGTGATCCATCGGCCGCCAGTGACGCTGATCAGGCCGCCCTTGAGGATCGACAACATTCCGAGCGTGACGACGATCGACGGAATGCGCAGATAGGCGATGACCACGCCCTGCAGCATCATGACGAGGATGCCCACCGCGAGCGGCACGAGCCATACCACGATGACCGGCAGGCCCGCGACCGCCAGCGATCCGCTGAGGGTCGCGAGCACACCAATCAGAGAGCCAACCGAAATGTCGATGTTGCCCGACACGATCACCATCGACATGCCGATCGCCGCCACCGCGATGTACGCGTTGCCAAGCACGATGTCGGCAAGGTTGCGGGTGGCCAGAAAACGCGCATTGTCGAGGCCGACGAGGATCGCAACGCCGATAATGGCGAAAGCGAGCAACGCCTCCTGCGAGGCGAACACACCAAGCGCCCCGCCCTCCCCGATCCGCGAACGGGACATGACCAAAGTGCTCATGCCGCCCTCCCGGTATCCGCGCCGTGGCTGTCCATCATCGCCGCGCCCACCGCTTCGGGCGTGGCTTGCTCGCGCGAAAACTCGGCAACCAGTCGTCCCTCGCGCATCACGAGGACGCGATCGCTCATCCCGAGCACTTCGGGCAATTCACTCGATATCATCAGGATGGCCAGCCCTTGCCCGGCGAGCTCACTCATCAGCCGGTGGATCTCCGCCTTGGCGCCGACGTCGATGCCGCGGGTCGGCTCATCGAGAATAAGCAGTTTCGGTTGATTGGCGAGCCATTTGCCTAAAACGATCTTCTGCTGGTTGCCACCCGACAATCGGCCGACCACCTGATCGAGCGAATTCGCCCTGACACCGAAGCGCGCGACGCCCGCCTTTGCCAATCGCGTCTCGGCTGCACGATCAATGAAGCCGACGCGCGCCACTTTTGCCAGGCAAGCCAGCGAAAAATTCTCGCGTATATTCATCGGCCGAACCAGGCCCTGCGTGCCGCGGTCCTCCGGCACATAAGCGACGCCGAGAGCGCGCGCGCGGGCGGGCGAGCGGATCTCCGCCGGCTCGCCGGCCAGAAGAATCTCGCCGGATTCGGCAGGCGTAATGCCAAAGAGGGTCTGCGCCAATTCGCTGCGCCCGGAACCGATCAGGCCAGCCAGTCCGACGATCTCGCCGGCGCGCACGGTCAGGCTGACGCCTTTGGTCATCGGCCGCCGCACCAGATCGCGCACTTCCAGCACCGGCGCGCCGACCGATGCCGCGATCTTGGGGAACAGGCTTTCGATCCTGCGTCCGACCATCATCTGAACCAGTTCCGCGGATGATGTTTCCGCGACGAGCCGACTACCCACCTGCAGGCCATCTCGCAATACGGTGACCCGGTCGGCGAGCTGAAAGATTTCCTCCATGCGGTGGCTGATATAGATGATGCCGACGCCGCGTGATTTGAGCCGCCGCACGATGTCGAACAGCCGTGTTACGTCATATTCTGTGAGCGCAGCAGTCGGTTCGTCCATGATCAGCAACCGCGCATCCTGCGACAGTGCGCGCAAGATCTCGACGCGCTGGCGGTTGCCGACGCTGAGCGTGCCGACGATAGCGCTCGGGGCCAGATCGCCAATCTCGAGCGAGGCAAGCAGCGCCTCGGTCTTCGCGGTCATCGCCTTCCAGTCGAGACGGCCGCCGCGCCGACGCGGCGCGTGGCCCATGAATATATTCTCGGCAACCGTCAAATCCCGAAACAGCAGCAGTTCCTGGTAGATCGTAGCAATCCCGGCACGCCGTGCATCGTCCGGACGCTCGTAACGAACCGGCCGCCCGTCGACAAGAATGGAGCCGTCATCGGGTTGATAGACCCCGGAGATGATCTTGATCAGCGTGGATTTGCCGGCGCCGTTCTCGCCAAGCAGCGCATGCACCTCGCCGGGCGCGACCTCGAAGGAGATGTTCGAAAGCGCGCGAACCCCAGGGAATGATTTTTCGATGCCGACCACCGCCAGCAGCGGGACTGCCTGGCCCTCTCGCGTGGGAGCGTTGGGGACCTCGCTCATGCGGCCACGACCTCGTCGGAACGCTCGGTTGTGATGATGACCTCGACGCCCGCATCGCCGAGCATGTCGATCGCCTCCTTCGGCGCGTCGGCGTCGGTGATCAAGGTCGAAATACGAGACAGGGGGCAAACCACAAGACTGCCACGCGGGATAAATTTTGAACTGTCGACCATGACCACCAATTTCTCGGCGCGCTTGAGCAGTTTGGTTTCGGCGCGGGCGATCAGCGGATCGCCCTCGATCACGCCGAGCGGCCCGATCGAAATGGCGCTCATGAACATGCGCGAGGCCGAGTAATGCTGGATCGCGTCTTCCTCGAACGGCGAGACGATCAGTTTCTGGTCGCGATAAACCTCGCCTCCCGGCAACGCGACGCGACAGTTCGAATCGCGGATCAATGTCTCGGCAAGCGGATAGGAATTGGTGAGGACCTTGAGGCGGCGCTCGCGCAGGAATTCGCCCATCTCGAATGTCGTCGTTCCACCGTTGATGATGATCGCATCACCATCGCTGCACAGCGCGACCGCGGCGCGGGCGATCGCCCGCTTGGCGGCGATGTTGAGTGTCTTGCTGATTTCAAACGAGCGAGTCGCCAGCGCCGGGGCGTCGGCCGGGGCCATTTGCGAGCCAGGTATGGCCTCCAATCCGCCGTGCACGCGGATCGCTGAACCCATCTCGGCAAGCCGCGAAAAATCGCGCCGCACCGAAGCTTCCGAAGCGCCGGTGGCCCGGCAAGCGTCGGCGATGCGAACGAGTTGATGCTGTTTCAGCATCGCCTTGATGACCTGCCAGCGCTCGCGTTCGTGCACGGCCCTGTTCCTCCCAAGCGCTCATAACTAGTCATGAAGTTTCGGGTCGGTCAACGCGAAACACTCATGTTCCGCCAATTTCGCGCTGCACCAACGGTGCAGAAAGGCAAGATCGCTCATATCGTGATTGACCCTGATCGGACGCGATCCTATGGTCCGTCAAAACTGCATCACGTTGGAGGCGAGGTAGATGACCAAGGCCGCGGCCGAGCCGCTTCCCGATCTTTGGGACGATGCCTACGCCGCGGGCCTCGATGAGCCGGGCCTGTTGCTCTACCGCTCCAATCTGCTCGGCAGCGATCTTCGTATTACGAATTTTGGCGGTGGCAACACCTCGGCCAAGCTTGCCATGATCGATCCGCTGACCAAAGAGCCGGTTACGGTACTCTGGATCAAAGGCTCCGGCGGCGACATCGGCTCGATGAAACGCGACGGCTTCGCCACGCTTTATCTCGACAAGTTGGAAAGCTTGAAAGGCCTCTATCGGGGCATTGCCCACGAAGACGAGATGGTTGGGCTGTTCAATCACTGCACGTTCGACCTCAATCCGCGCGCGACGTCCATTGACACAGCCCTGCACGGCTTCGTGCCGCACGTTCATGTCGATCATGTCCATGCAGACGCCGTGATCGCCATCGCCGCCTGCTCCGACGCCGAACAGCTGACCCGCGATGTATTCGGCGGCGCGCTCGGTTTTCTGCCCTGGCAGCGGCCTGGCTTCGACCTCGGGCTCAAGCTTGGCGATATGGCGAGGCGACATCCCGAATATGTCGGCGTGGTGCTCGGCGGCCATGGTCTTTTT
>JBJMTR010000508.1:0-10178 GCA_045811565.1 Bradyrhizobium sp. | reverse complement strand
GGCACGCCGGCATAGATCGCGACCTGCATGAATATCTCGCGTATCTCGTCCCTGGTGACGCCGTTGACCAGCGCGCCCTTGATGTGCACCCGCAACTCATGGGGCCGGTTGAGGATCGAAATCATGGCCAGGTTAAGCATGCTGCGGGTCTTGCGCGGCAGTTCCTCGCGGCCCCACACCGCGCCCCAGCAATATTCGGTGACCAGTTCCTGGAACGGCTTGTTGAAATTGTCGGCGTTCTTCACGGCGTTGTTCACATAGGCCTCGCCGAGCACGGCTTTGCGAATTTCCAGTCCCTTGTCGTGTGTTTTCTGGTCCATGACGTTTCCTCATGCGTTTTTAGGGTCGATCGTTCGCGGCCGACGTTACGGGGTCGCAGGTGCGCAGTCACGCCTTCGTGTTATGCGTATTTCCGGGTGTGGGTTTCGAGTTTGGAACGGGTGCCTCATTGCCGCCCTTGTGGTAGAGTGTTGTTTCGGTAACCCGGAGATTTTGTTGAGCGGCGCCAATCCCGATCCCTCTGCGCCAGCGCGCGGCCCTGAGCCGATCGCTCGGCTGCAGCTGACGCAGGCCCTGCAGCGGGCCAAATATGCGATCGCCTGGGAACGCGCCTGGCCGCATCTGGCGCGGCTGTTGACCGTTGTCGGATTATTCCTGGTGGTGTCCTGGGCCGGATTGTGGCTGGTGCTGCCGTTCGTGGCGCGCCTGGCCGGTACCGGGCTGTTCGTGCTGCTGGCGCTCGGGGCGCTGTTCCCGCTGATCCGCTTTCGCTGGCCGAGCCGTGAAGAGGGGCTGAACCGGCTTGATCGCGGCACCGGCATCCGCCATCGCCCGGCGACCGCGCTGACCGATACGCTGGCCACCCAGGATCCTGTGGCGCAGGCGCTGTGGCAGGAGCAGCGGGAGCGCACGCTGGCCTCGATCAAGCGCATCCGCGCCGGCCTGCCGTCACCGCGGCTGGCAATTCACGATCCGTGGGCGCTGCGCGCGCTGGTCGTGGTGATGATGGTTGCGGCCTATGTGGCTGCTGGCGACGAGCGCACCATGCGCGTCGTGTCGGCTTTCGATTGGAACGGCGTACTGGCGCCGGCCAATGTCCGGGTCGATGCCTGGGTCACGCCACCAAACTATACCGGCAAGCCGCCGGTCATCCTTTCGGCGGCGAACAAGGAAGCTGCCGCCGTCGATAGCGCACCCTTGCCGGTTCCGGCCGGCAGCACGCTCCTGGTGCGCTCTAGCGGCGGCACCATCGATGTAGTGGTCGGCGGCGGTGTCACCGAAGTCGCACCCAGCGAGCAGGCGCCGAAAGGCACCAACGAACGGCATTTCAAGATCGCCGGCGATGGCACCGCGCATGTCCGAGCGCCCGCCGGCCAGCCGCTATGGAAATTCACCGCCACGCCCGACCGCGCGCCGACGATCTCGCTCGCGAAGGATCCGGAGCGCCAGGCCCGCGGCTCATTGCAGATGTCCTACAAGATCGAGGACGATTACGGCGTCACTGAAGCCCGCGCGCAATTCGTCACGCGCCCGGGCGACGCGGCCAAAGACACGGCCAAAGACAAGGACAAGTCCAAAGACACGAGCAAGGGCGCCGCCGAGCCACGGCCCCTGTTCGACGCGCCGCAGTTCGCGCTGGTGCTGCCGAATGCGCGCACCCGCAACGGGGTCGGCCAGACGGTAAAAGATCTCAGCGAAGACCCTTATGCCGGCGCCGACGTGACGCTGACGCTGACCGCGAAGGACGAAGCCGGCAATGAGGGGCGCAGCGAACCGTTCAACATGCGATTGCCGGAGCGGCTGTTCACCAAGCCGCTGGCGCGGGCGTTGATCGAGCAGCGCCGCATCCTGGCGCTCGATGCCAGCCAGAACTCGCAAGTCTATGCCGCGCTCGACGCGCTGTTGATCGCGCCGGAATTGTTCACGCCCGAGGCCGGCTACTATCTCGGCCTCCATAGCGTGGCGCGGCAGCTCGAGGCCGCACGTAGCGATGACGCGCTGCGCGAGGTCGTCGCCAGCCTCTGGGCGCTCGCCGTCACCATCGAGGACGGCAACATCAGCGACGTCGACAAGGCGCTGCGTGCCGCGCAGGAGGCGCTCAAGCAGGCGCTGGAACGCGGCGCCAGCGACGAAGAGATCAAGAAACTGACGGATAATCTGCGCGCGGCGCTGGATAATTTCCTGCGCCAGCTCGCCGAGCAGCTTCGCAACAATCCGCAGCAGCTGGCGCGGCCGCTCGATCCAAATACCAAGATGCTGAGCCAGCAGGATCTCAAGAACATGCTCGACCGCATGGAGCGCATGTCGCGCTCCGGCGACAAGGATGCGGCGAAGCAGCTCCTGGAGCAGCTGCAGCAGATGCTGGAAAACCTGCAGATGGCGCAACCTGGCCAGTCCGGCGACAACGACATGGAGCAGGCGCTGAACGAGCTCGGCGACATGATCCGCAAGCAGCAGCAGTTGCGCGACAAGACCTTCAAGCAGGGTCAGGATTCGCGGCGCGATCGCATGCGCGGCAAGCAGGGCGACCAGAGCCTCGGCGATTTGCAGCAGGACCAGCAGGGGCTGCGCGACCGGCTCAAGAAGCTGCAGGAAGAGCTCGCCAAGCGCGGCATGGGACCGGGCCAGCGCGGCGAAAAGGGCCAGCGTGGCGAGCAGGGACAGCAGGGACAGCAAGGCGATCAGGGCGACGGCGAGGACGGACTCGATCAGGCCGATTCGGCGATGGGCGATGCCGGCGGCAGGTTGGGCGAGGGCAACGCCGACGGCGCGGTGGATTCGCAGGGACGTGCGCTGGACGCGTTGCGCAAGGGCGCCCAGAGCCTTGCCGAGGCCATGCAGCAGGGCGACGGCGACCAGGCGAGCGACGGACCCGGCAATCGCGCCGGCAGGCAGCAGAGCGGCGGCAACCAGACCGATCCGCTGGGCCGGCCGCTACGCGGCCGGGAATTCGGTGACGATCTGACGGTCAAGATTCCCGGCGAAATCGACGTGCAGCGTGTGCGCCGGATCCTGGAAGAACTCCGCCGCCGGCTTGCCGATCCCGCGCGGCCGCAGATCGAGCTCGATTATATCGAGCGGCTGCTGAAGGATTATTAGGGCGGTCCCATCCTCGGGAATAATAGCATCGCTCCAAGCACAATCGTCGTGCGCGGGCTTGACCCGCATATCCATCATCTTCGCGAGAGTCTTTTTTAAGAGATGGATTGCCGGGAGCGCAGACAAGTGTACGTAGTCTGCGCAAGGCAGACTACTAAGCCCGGCCAATGACGAGTTGGAAAGTCGAAAGGTTACGCCTTCCGTGTCGACAGCGCATCTGCCACCGCGGTGCGAATATCCGCGACCGAAAACGGCTTTGTCACGACGTCATGCACGATCGCGTTGAGGCCGTAGGCGCGTTCGCGCTGGTCGGCAAATCCGGTCATCAACAAGATCTTCAGGTCGGGAAAATCGCGCGCCGTGGCCAGCGCCAGCGCGATGCCATCCATCACGGGCATCTGGATGTCGGTTAGCAGGAGATCGAACGCGCCCCGCTCGTGCATCAAAATGTCCAGCGCTTCGGCGCCGTCTTCCGCGGTGACGGTTTCATGGCCATCCATGGCGATCGCGCGCGCGACCAGCGTGCGCATGGAATCTTCGTCATCGGCAATCAGTACGCGCGGCATGGAGCTAATCCTTCGACAACGAGATTAGGCGTTGTTCATGCGTGGCCGCCGGCCAGATCCCGCTTGTTAAAGAAGCGTACATCGATATTGCGGCCGTCGGGCGGCGGCGAAGCCAGCCTTGACTTGAAGAAGGCACGCTCGCCCGGCTTCAGCATTGGCTGTTCCAGCACTGCGTTCCAGGCGTAGATCTCCAGATCCTGCGCGTCGCGCACGGAAAAACGCAAGCGCGGCAAGTCGACCGGCTTGCGCGTTTCCCCAACGATCACGCCTTCGATCACCAAAACCGGTTTGCCGTCCGCCGTTTCGTTGGTGACCTTGATGTCCTTGAACGCTAGCCCGCGCAAATTCACATCGAGACCGACCATCTTGTAAAACAGCGCCGTCTGCGGCAGCAGTCGCACGACGTCGGCTCGCCAGATGACCAGCGCCAGGATCAAGGCACCCATCGCGGCGCAAGCGGTGGGCAGGGTGGCGGATGATTGGCCCCGAGCGCCCGCGCCCGATAAGGCGGGCAGCCTGAACAGCCTGGCTAGCCGCTGGCGATGCGTCGTGAGCTCGGTCTCGCGCTGGCCCTCGGCCTCTTCGTGGGCGACCGAGTCGTCCTCCGGGGACGCGGCATCGTCCTCGGCGGGCCAGTCGGCCGAAATCGAGGGGCTGTCGACCACGGGGTGGTCCTGGCTTTCCTCCTCCCGCCCCAGCGCCTCCCATTCCGCGGCGGCGTCCAAACGGGTGGTGGATTGGCTGGCTTCCGCCATCGCAGGCACCGCCGTCGCGGCCTCCATCGCATCCTCCGGCCGCGCCAGCCAGACCTCCTTGCAGCGGGAACAGCGGACCGTACGGCCGCCGACGCCCAAGGTAGCCGGATTGATGGCGTAGGATGTTGTACAATGGGGGCAAACGATGCGCATGGAGAGCCCAATATCCACAATGAAAGCGCTGGGATGCTACAAGGCGACCGTTAACGAATCGGAAACCATCACCGACGCAAAACCGTTTTATGCGGTTCGCAGCCAAACCAGCGGGCTGCGCGCCCGAGGTCCAGGGTTCCCGGCCACGGCCCACGTCGAACGGAGCTGAGCTTGGTTCGGTTCGAAAATGTCGGATTGCGCTACGGGCTCGGCCCGGAGATTTTGCGCGACCTGTCTTTCATGATCCCCGCCCATTCCTTCCAGTTCCTCACCGGCCCCTCCGGCGCGGGCAAGACCTCGCTGCTGCGCCTGTTGTTTCTATCGCTGCGACCGACCCGTGGGCTGGTCAATCTGTTCGGCAAGGACGTCGCGTTATTGGGCAAGGATCAGATCGCGGACCTGCGCAAGCGCATCGGCATCGTGCTGCAGGATTTTCGCCTGCTCGACCACATGACGACCTACGAAAATGTCGCGCTGCCGTTTCGCGTGATGGGCCGCGAGGAATCGAGCTACCGCAGGGAAGTGATCGATCTGCTGAAATGGGTCGGTTTGGGGGAGCGGATGGATGCGCTGCCGCCGATCCTGTCCGGCGGCGAGAAGCAGCGTGCGGCGATCGCGCGTGCCGTGATCTCGCGGCCGCAACTGCTGCTCGCGGACGAGCCCACCGGCAGCGTCGATCCGACCCTGGGGCGGCGGCTGTTGCGGCTGTTCATCGAGCTGAATAGATCCGGCACAGCAGTCATCATCGCGACCCATGACATCACGCTGATGGATCAATACGAGGCGCGGCGGCTGGTGCTGCACCAGGGACGTTTGCACATCTATGAGTAGGTTCGGCAACGAGCACGTTCCGCTGGTGGACCTCGGGCACGAACGCCCGCAGGTGCCGGCCAGAGCGCGCAACATGTCGCCGATCGTGCCGCGCGCCTCGATCTCTGGCCGCGCGCTGGTCGCGGTCGTCGCCATCATGACTTTCCTCGCCTCGATCACCACCGGCACGGTGCTCCTGGTGAGCGCCTCGGCGGCGGAATGGCAGTCGGAAGTCGCGAGCGAAATCACCATTCAGGTGCGCCCGCAGGCCGGACGCGATCTCGACCGCGACACGGCCGCGGCCGCGGAAGCGATGCGGACGCAGCCCGGCATCGTCCAGGTCCGCCCGTTCAGCAAGGAGGAATCGGCCAAATTGCTCGAGCCGTGGCTCGGCAGCGGGCTTTCGCTCGAGGAATTGCCGGTGCCGCGCGTCATCGTCGCACGACTCCAGCCCGGCACCAGCCTCGATCTTTCGGCATTGCGCCCGCGGGTGACGCAGGTGGCGCCATCGGCCAGCGTGGACGATCACCGCGCCTGGATCGAGCGCATGCGCTCGATGAGCGGCGCCACCGTGTTTGCCGGCATCGGCATCCTCGCTTTGGTGATCATCGCGACCATCATCTCGGTGTCCTTCGCAACGCGCGGCGCGATGGCGGCCAATCGGCCGATCGTCGAGGTGCTGCATTTTGTCGGCGCCGGCGACAGCTACATCGCTAACCGCTTCCTGCGGCATTTTCTGAGGTTGGGGCTCGAGGGCGGGCTGATCGGCGGCGGCGTCGCGATGCTGGGTTTCGGCTTCTCCGAATCGATCGCCGGGTGGTTCTCGGGCACGCCGGTCGGCGATCAGTTCGCGGCGTTGCTGGGGACATTTTCGCTGCGTCCGTCGGGCTATCTGGCACTCGCGGCGCAGGCCGTACTGATTGCGGCCATCACGGCCTGGGCCTCGCGGCGAACGCTGTTTGCCACGCTTGACGATATCGACTGACGGCGAACCGGATTCCACTTCGCCGGGAAACGCTTTAGACTTACGTCGGGGAAGGACAACCACATAACAATGCATTCGCAGTCCGATGATCGATCGCCGAATGCGGGGCCGGCACGGCTCCGAGGATGGCTGCGCGCGATGATCGTCGCGCCGCTGGCGATCCTGTTCGTCGGTGCCGGCGTCGGCTTCGTCGGCTTTCTCTCGCAACTGCGCGGAGTGGAAACCAAACCTGCCCGCAGCGCCGACGGCATTGTGGTGCTGACCGGCGGCTCGTCACGCGTCTCCGACGCGATGGAACTGCTGGCGGCCGGCTATGGCAAACGGCTTCTGATCTCGGGCGTGCACCCGACCAATGCGGCGAGCGACATTTCGCGCTCGCTGCCCGATAACCAGTCGCTGCTTGGGTGCTGCGTCGACCTCGACCGTTCGGCCGTCAACACCAGGAGCAACGCGGCCGAGACGCGGCGCTGGGCGCGGGAACGCGGGTTCAAATCGCTGATTGTGGTGACGTCGAATTACCACATGCCGCGTGCTATCGTGGAATTGTCGCACGCGATGCCGGAAATGCAGCTTATTCCATTCGCGGTGGTCGGCGACAAATGGCGCGACGAACGGTGGTGGACGAGTAGCGCAACCTTCCGTCTCCTGCTATCGGAATATGTCAAATATGTCGCCGCGGAGGTGCGGGTGCGCCTGGCCGATATCGGCTTCGATCCGGCGCCCGAGCTTTCGGACCAACCGGGCCCGCTGGCGCCGCGCCGGCCGGCAACGGCGCAGGCCAACTGATCTGGAAATTCGATGGTTTCGATCTTTGCACGGTCGCTGATCTACAACGTGCTGTTCTACGTGGTGCTGGTGGTCCTGATCATCATCGCAATCCCGACCTTTGCCATGCCGCGCGCGGCGTTGCTGACGGTTGCAAGATGGTGGGCGAAGACCAGCATCTTCCTGCTGCGCGTGATCTGCAATACCAGGGTCGAGTTTCGCGGCACCGAAAAGATCCCGACGGGAGCGCTGATCGTCGCTGCCAAGCATCAATCGATGTGGGAAACATTTGCGCTGCTGCAGTTCTTCGAACAGCCGCTCTTCATCGTCAAGCGCGAGCTGATGTGGATTCCGGTGTTCGGCCTGTTCCTGATCAAGACGGGCATGATCGCCGTCGACAGAAATTCCAGCCTCCGCTCCCTCAAGGACATGACGCGCCGCGCCGGCGCGGAAGTGCGGCGCGGGCGGCAGCTCATCATCTTTCCGGAAGGAACGCGAAGGCCGGTCGACGCGCCGCCGCGCTACAAGCATGGCGTTGGCCAGCTCTATGTCGATAGCGGCGCGGCCTGCCTGCCGGTCGCTCTGAATTCCGGGCTGTTCTGGCCGCGCCGCACTTTCATGCGTTATCCCGGAACGATCGTCGTCGAATTTCTCGATTCCCTGCCGCCCGGGCTGACGCGGGATCAGTTCAATGCGCAGGTCTCTGCCGTCATCGAAGAGGCGACGGCCCGGCTGGTCGAGGCCGGCCGGAAAGAGCAGGCGCGATTGTTCGGCCGTGTGCCCGGTTCGGCCGCGGCGAAGGTGTAGCGAGCGCTACGTCCCTTCCTGGAGCGGGAGATCGATCGGGTGCGCGTCGTGCAGCATCGTCGCGAGCCGATGCAATTGCGGATCGTGAAAGCCCTGTTTCTCGATCGACATGACCGTCGACAGCACGTAGTCGCGATTGTTGCCGGAGCGGCCGTGGCCCTGCTGCACGTAGCGGAGCTGGTCCGCCAGTGAAAGCCGTCCGGCATATTGCACGTGACCGCGATCGACCACGTAAGTCAGCGCGGCTACCCGCTGCCGCGCTTCGTTCTCGAGCCACACCGAGCGGTGCACTTCGCGATAGACATTGGTGGTCTGCTCGCGGCCGCGCAGATACGCGATGGTTTCGTTGCGCCGTTTCGCGACCACGCGGAAGGCGATGCCGCGGCAGGCGCCGCCACGGTCCAGCCCAAGCACCAGGCCGGGCTTTTCCGGCGTGCCGCGATGGTCGAATGAATAAACGCAGAGCGCGCGATGCTCGCCGATCAGCCGCGCTGGCACCTGCTCGACGAATTCGAAGCCCGGCTTCCACATCAGAGAGCCGTAGCCGAACACCCACAGGTCATTTTCAGACAATTCGGCGTAGGGGAGAGTTTTCGCTGACATTGCATGAAACGGCTATCAAAACCACGGGCCGAAGCGAAGCGATTTCAGCGTCTTTTACTGCCCGGATTCATCGCTTACATTTGACAAAATTGACAGCCAAAGGTTGCCTCATGCCTGACATGACTCCCGCGCCGCGCCGGCGCCCGCTTTGGCGCCTTTTCTTGATGCCCGCTCTCGTCCTTGTCGCCGCCGTGGCGTGGACTGCGTTCTGGTTCTATGCCGCCTCCGAGGTCGGCGTGCGCGCAGATGCCTGGCGCGCGCAGGAAGCGAAGGCCGGCCGGATCTATGATTGCGCCAAACGCTCGGTGGCCGGCTTCCCTTTCCGTCTCGAAGTGCGCTGCGACGACGCCAGCGTGTCGTTGATTTCGCAGACGGCCGGCGCGCAAGCGCCGTTTATCGCCCGGCTCGGCGAGATCCTGGTGGTGGCGCAGATCTACGATCCGAAGTTGCTGATTGCGGAATTCAAGGCGCCGGCGACGATTGCCGATCGTGGCGCGCAACCCTCGATGCTGGTGAACTGGAAGATCGGTCGCAGCAGCGTCGTTGGCCTGCCGGCCGTGCCGCAGCGCGCCTCGATCGTATTCGACGATCCCTCGATCGACCGCATCGGTGCTTCAGGGCAGATACCACTGGCGCGCGCCAGGCATGTCGAACTGCACGGCCGACTTGCCGAGGGATCGGCACCCGAAAATCCGGTGATCGAAACCGTGTTGCAGATCGCCGGTGGCAGCGTGCAGGAGGTGCATCCGGTGCTATCAGCGCCGTTCGATGCCGACGTGCGCACGAAAGTGACCGGCCTGAAGGATTTCTCGCCAAAGCCGTGGCCGCAGCGGTTCCGCGAAATCCAGGCGGCGGGCGGCCATATTGAGATCGCGCAGTCGCGCATTCAGCAGGGTGAGTTGATTGCCGTCGCCGCAGGAACGCTGAGCCTGAACGCCGGCGGCCGCATCGAGGGCGAGTTGCAGATGACGGTCGCGGGCATGGAAAAAGTGATTCCGGCGCTCGGGATCGACAAGATGCTGGAAGAAGGCGTGCCACAGGCGACGCTCGATCGCGTGGCGCCCGGCGTGAAGACGCAGGACATCAATAATCTATTCGGTGCGCTCGACCGGGCGATCCCGGGTCTTGGCAAGGTCGTCAAGCAGAACACCAATGTCGGCGTCGCCGCCGGCATCAATTCGCTTGGCACGGAAGCGATGCTGGAAGGCAAGAAGGCGCGCGCCTTTCCGCTGCGCTTCGTCGACGGCGCGGTATTTCTCGGCCCGCTGAAGGTCGGGCAGGTGCCGCCACTGTTTTAGCTCGCTGCGTTCACGGGATGGCGCCGAGTAAACAGCCGATCGCCGAGGCGTGATTGGAGGGACAACGCGCGCCGGGAATGTCTGTGCGCATATCGTAGTCTTTCTCTTTCGAAGGCCCGCACATCCGCTGCGGGTTATCTGAGGGAGAATATCGATGACCAATCTCAAATTATTCGGCGCGGTTGCGATTTTGTCTGTGCTGATCGCATCGGCGGCGTCAGCGCAGCCAGCGGTCCAGGAGCCCGGGATGGCTGCATTTTATAATCCCAACGCCGATCTCGGTATCGGATCGACACGACCGGCCTCCGACGCGCAAGCCAGGATCTCGCGGCTGATC
>JBJMTR010000507.1:0-6032 GCA_045811565.1 Bradyrhizobium sp. | reverse complement strand
TGCCGCCCGAATGGATCGAAGGCACCGAGCGCGAGACGGATGCCCAACAACGGGCCAGGCGGATCGGCAATTTCATTGCCGGGATGACCGACCGCTTTGCCCTGATCGAGCATCAAAGGCTTTTTGACTCGACCCCGGATTTGCGTTAGGCGGCGGCCCATCATGGCCGACAAACCAACTTCACCGCATCTTTTTGCCGATGTTCTGGCGCGCGTGCACGCGATTTGCGCCACGCTTGCGACCGAGGGCAACTGGCGCGCCGGCGTCGATTTCTCACGCGTCGTCGTCGAGCCGCCGCGCGACGCCACGCATGGCGATATGGCGACCAATGCCGCGATGGTTCTCGCCAAGGAAGCGAAGGCGAAGCCGCGCGATCTCGCCGAGAAGATCGCAGAAAAGCTCCGCGCGGACGATCTGGTTGCCTCGGTCGAGGTCGCCGGACCCGGCTTCATCAACTTGACTCTGAAGACGCAGGCCTGGACGGACGCGCTGCGGACGGTTTTGCGCGAGGGCGAGGCCTACGGGCGCAGCGCGATCGGTGACGGCGAAAAGGTCAATGTCGAATACGTCTCCGCCAATCCAACCGGGCCGATGCATGTCGGCCACTGCCGCGGCGCGGTGTTTGGCGATGCGATGTGCGGCCTGCTGCAGTTCGCGGGCTACGATGTTACGCGCGAGTATTACATCAACGATGCCGGCGCGCAGGTCGACGTGCTCGCGCGCTCAGCATACTTGCGTTATCGCGAGGCGCTGGGCGAGAACATCGGCGCGATTCCGGAGGGGCTTTACCCCGGCGACTATCTGAAGCCGGTTGGGCAGGCGCTCGCCGCAGAGTATGGCGACAAGCTGCTTTCGATGCCGGAAAATGCGTGGCTGCCGATCGTGCGCGACAAGGCGATCGCGATGATGATGGAGGAGATCAAGGGCGATCTCGCCGCGCTCAACATCCGGCACGATGTCTTCTTCTCGGAACGATCGCTGATCCAAACCGGTAACAACAAGGTCGCCGAAACCATCGATTTCCTGCGCTCCCGCGGTGACGTCTATGAAGGCCGTCTGCCGCCGCCTAAAGGTGGACCGGTCGAAGATTACGAGGATCGCGAGCAGACACTGTTCCGCGCTACCGCCTACGGCGACGACGTCGACCGTCCCCTGATGAAGTCGGACGGCTCCTACACCTATTTCGCCTCTGACATCGCCAATCACAAGAACAAGTTCGACCGCGGCTTCACCAATCTGATCGACGTGTTCGGCGCCGACCATGGCGGCTACATCAAGCGGATGCAGGCGGCGGTGAAGGCGGTCACGGCCGGCAAGGCGACGCTGGACGTGAAGATCGTGCAGCTCGTAAAGCTGTTGCGCGGCGGCGAGCCGGTAAAAATGTCAAAGCGCTCCGGCGAGTTCGTCACGCTGCGCGAAGTCGTCGACGAGGTCGGCTCCGACGCGGTGCGCTTCATGATGCTGTTCCGCAAGAATGACGCGGTGCTGGATTTCGACCTCGCCAAGGTGATCGAGCAATCCAAGGACAACGCGGTGTTTTATGTCCAGTACGGACATGCCCGGGGACACTCGATTTTCAAGAACGCCCGGGAGGTGATTCCGGACCTGCCGGCCGACGATAGCGGCCGTGGGGCGTATCTCGACGATGCCGCGCTGGAGCGGCTGGCCGACCCGGCGGAACTCAGCCTGTTACGCCAGCTGGCGCTCTATCCTCGGATGATCGAGGCAGCGGCGGTTGCACATGAACCGCACCGAATCGCTTTTTATCTATATGATTTGGCCAGTGAATTTCACGCGCTGTGGACGAAAGGGCGCGATTTGCCCTATTTACGCTTCATTATCAATAATGATGCACAACTCACAAAGGCGCGACTGGCCATGGTTCAGGGCGTCGTCTCGGTTCTGGCATCGGGCTTAGCCGTTCTCGGCGTCCACGCTCCAACCGAGATGCGGTAGGTAGGGGCGAAGACCCTCACAATGGGGATTGTGAGGTATCCGGCAGGGGCCAATTCGTTTGTACTAACGACTGTGTACTCGCGATTTGGCGCTGTCCCGAAGGGGATGCATCATTACGATGGCTGATCGATATCAGAACCGACCTTTTCCCGCCGATGACCAGTATGATCACGGTGGCGATCCACATGGGCCCGAGAGGGCCGAGACCGATCCGTTGGCCGAATTGGCACGGCTGATCGGCCAGAGCGATGCGTTCGGCGCCGCGGCCAACACGCCGGCACCGCCGCATCCCCTGCAGTCGCGGGCGAATGTACGCCCGCAACCGTACCAGCCGGCAGCGGAAGAACCTGCGGAGGAAGACGAAGGTACCCACGCGGGTCCGCCGCCATGGATGCAGCGCGCCCGCCAGGAAGCGTCGCAGCCAACCCCGGCTCCCCAGCACGACTACGAAGAGCCGGAGCCGGACTATCAGCCGAGCGCGGTGCATCCGCTACACCGCTACGCGGCCCAGCAGGCGCCCGCGCGAGCGTATCGCGACGATCTGCCGTTCCCGGAGGCTGGTCGAGAGCCTGATGCGTCGCGCTATGACGACGCGCTGTACGGTCAGATCGAATCCGGCGACCAGGAGTTCCAGCGCGATCCCTCCTATACGGATGATCCCTACGCCTATCAAAATGCCTATGAAGAGGAAGAGCCGCCGCGGCGGAAGCGCGGCAGCGGCTTGATGACAATTGCCGCGGTGCTGGCGCTCGCGGTGCTCGGAACGGGCGCCGCGTTTGCCTATCGCACCTATGTCGGCTCGCCCCGCAGCGGGGAGCCGCCGATCATCAAGGCCGACAACAGTCCGACCAAGGTCGTGCCGGCTGTGGCAGATGCCGTCGCCAAAACACCTGACCGCCTGCTGCCCGGCGACAGTGCCGAGAAGCTGGTTTCGCGCGAGGAAGCGCCGGTGGACGTAAACGTCAGGTCGGGCGGACCGCGTGTGGTATTTCCGCCGCTGAACCAGAACAGCAGTCCGCCGACAGTGGCGAGCGTTGCGCCGACGCAGCCGCTACCGCCCTCGGCGGCGAACGGCACCATGCCGAACGGCGAGCCGCGCAAGGTCAGGACCCTTTCCGTCAAGGGGGAAGCTGCCGACGCCGGTGTACCGGCGAACGCGCCGCCTCCGCCGGCCAAGCCCGCGCCGGTCGCACGGACAACTGCAACGCCGCACAACCCGTCCTCGGCGAACGCGAGCGCCAATGCGCCACTATCGCTCACGTCCGGTTCACAGCAATCCGATGCGGCTCCGACCCGGGTCGCGTCCACCAATCCGGCAGCCGCCGCCAGCACCGGCGGGGGATATCTGGTGCAGGTCTCTTCCCAGAAGAACGAGGCTGACGCGCAGGCGTCCTATCGGACGCTGCAGAGCAAGTTCCCAAGCGTGCTCGGCTCGCGCGCGGCGCAGATCAAGCGCGCCGACCTCGGGGAGAAGGGCGTCTATTACCGCGCCATGGTCGGTCCGTTCGGTTCGCCGGACGAGGCGTCTCAGTTCTGCGGCAGCCTGAAAACCGCCGGCGGACAGTGCGTCGTCCAAAGGAATTAGCGGCTGTTTCCTTGACCCCTGAGCGTCAGGGGAGCTAATCGGCCCCATGAACAGCCGCGCATTCATTACTGGCGTCTCGGGACTGGAACTCGACGCCGCCGAGCGCGAATTTATTCGCGTGGAGCGGCCGTGGGGTTTCATTTTATTCAAGCGCAACATTGATAATCCAGCGCAAGTTGCTAAACTGGTTGAGGAATTGCGGAAGACGATCGGTGGCGTGGATGCGCCTGTCCTGATCGATCAGGAGGGCGGTCGGGTACAGCGGCTCGCGCCGCCCTATTGGCCAGTCTATCCGCCCGGCGCCGTGTTCGGTGCGCTGTACGACGTCGATACCGAGCTTGGCCTGACCGCGGCGCGGCTGAGCTCCCGGCTCATTGCCGCCGATCTGATCGAGCTCGGCATCACCGTGGACTGCCTGCCGCTGGCAGACGTGCCGGTCGCCGGCGCCGACGCCGTGATCGGCAACCGCGCCTATGGGACCGAACCGGGCAAAGTCGCGGCGATCGCCCGGGCCGTCGCAGAAGGACTGGAACAGGGCGGCGTCCTGCCGGTTTTAAAACACCTTCCCGGCCATGGAAGGGCCACAGCGGATAGCCATTTGAGGCTCCCGACGGTCGATACCGCCAAATCGGAGCTGGAACGGACCGATTTCGCCGCTTTCCAACGCCTGGCGGACCTGCCGATCGGGATGACCGCACATGTTGTGTTTAGCGCGCTGGACCCCGCCCATCCGGCGACGACTTCTGCGACAATCATCCGTGAAGTGATTCGCGGCGCGATCGGGTTCCAGGGTTTGTTGATGAGTGACGACGTGTCGATGAATGCGTTGGCGGGATCAATCGCCGAGCGGACCCGGGCCATCGTCAATGCCGGCTGCGACATGGTCCTGCATTGCAACGGCAAGTTAGATGAAATGCGCGAGATCGCGCGCGAGACGCCGGAACTGACGGGACAGGCGCTGGAGCGCGCCAAGCACGCGCTGGCCACGCGCAAGTCGCCCGAGCCGTTCGATCGGCAAGCGGCCCGGGCTGAGCTGGACGCGTTGATAGATCGGGTAGGTACGGCATGACCGCGGAGATTTTATCGTTCGAAACCGGACGGCCCGCCGAGATCGCAGAGGGCGAGCCGGCGCTGGTGGTCGACGTCGGGGGCTACGAGGGTCCGCTCGATCTGCTGTTGACACTCGCGCGGCAGCAGAAGGTCGATTTGACCAAGATTTCGATCCTGGCGCTGGCCGACCAATATTTGCAGTTCATCGAGGCGGCGCGAAAGGTCCGGCTTGAGCTCGCCGCCGACTATCTGGTGATGGCGGCCTGGCTCGCCTTCCTGAAATCACGCCTGCTGCTGCCGGAGCCGCCAACGCCCGACGGGCCGAGCGCGGAGGAGATGGCGACGGCTCTTGCCAACCGCTTGCGCCGGCTCGAGGCGATCCGCGAAGCTGCGAACCGGCTGATGAACCGGCCGCAGTTCCAGCGCGATATTTTTCCGCGCGGCAATCCGGAATCGATCGCCGAGATCAAGCACCCGAAATTCACCGCGACGCTGTTCGACCTGCTCACCGCCTACGCCGCGCAGCGCCAGCAGCGCGTGCTGGCGACGGTGCATCTGGCCAAACGCACGGTGTGGTCATTGTCCGAAGCGCGCGCCTCGCTGGAGCGGCTCGTCGGCATGGCCGACGCTGAGAATTGGAGCTGCCTCGACGAATATCTGCTCAGCTATGTCGTCGACCCCTCCCAAAAGGCGACGGTGTTCGCATCGAGCTTTGCCGCGGCGTTGGAGCTGGTGCGGGAAGGCGAGATGGAACTGAACCAGAAAGAGGCGTTCGCGCCGCTGTATTTTCGTAAGCGTCAGCCGCAGGTCTCAGGTGCGACAGCACCAGACCTTTCGGCCGAGTAAGTGGAAGGAGACCGAGCCATGGCAAGCCTGGCGGAAAAACGCATAGAAGATGCCGAGGAACGTTCCGTCGATCCTACTGCGCGGCCCGAAGAGTTGCGGCTTTTGGAAGCGCTGCTGTTCGCCTCCGCTGAGCCGATCGATCAGGCGGCATTGGCCAAGCGGATGCCCGAAGGCGTGGACATCAAGGCGGCGCTCGCACAACTGCAGGCGGAATACGCCCCGCGCGGCGTCAATCTGGTTCGTGTCGCCAACAAATGGACGTTCCGCACCGCCGGCGACCTGTCGTGGCTGATGACGCGCGAAAGCACGGAGACGCGGCGCCTGTCGCGCGCGGCGATCGAGGTGCTTGCCATCATCGGCTATCACCAGCCGGTGACGCGCGCCGAAATCGAGGAGATCCGCGGCGTGGTGACCTCCAAGGGAACGCTGGATGTGTTGCTGGAAACCGGCTGGATCCGCCCGCGCGGCCGTCGCAAGACGCCGGGGCGGCCGCTGACGTTTGGAACAACGGAGGCCTTCCTGTCGCAGTTCAGCCTGGAGGCGCTTGGCGATCTGCCGGGCCTGGAGGAACTGAAAGGGACCGGTCTGCTGGATT
>JBJMTR010000506.1:0-2627 GCA_045811565.1 Bradyrhizobium sp. | reverse complement strand
TGGGCCGGCGAATTCTCCGATCAATCCGCCGTCGTCGTATGCCTGCGCGGCGCAAAGCTCGCCCAGGGCGCAGCCGCCTGGATCCGTCAGGCCGGTGGCGAAGCCGAGACGCTCGAAGGCGGGTTTGAGGACTGGAAAGCGGCCAAGCTTCCGCTGGTGCCCGCCTCGAAGCTACCGGCCCGCGATGCGCAGGGTCGCACCGTCTGGGTAACCCGCGCCCGGCCCAAGATCGACCGCATCGCCTGCCCCTGGCTGATTAGGCGATTTATCGATCCCAACGCGGTGTTCCTGTTCGTGGCCCCTTCTGAGGTCATCGCCGTTGGCGAGCGCTTCAACGCCGCACCCTTTGACATCGAGAACGTGTTCTGGAGCCATCGCGGCGAGCTCTGCACGTTCGATGTGATGGTCGAGGAGTTCGGTCTGGCGACGCCGCCCTTGTTGCGGCTCGCCACCATGGTGCGCGCCGCCGATACCGGACGGCTCGATCTGTGCCCGGAAGCGCCGGGATTGCTGGCCGCTTCCCTCGGGCTGTCGCGAATGTATGACAACGATCTGGAGCAGCTTGAAGCCGGCATCGCACTTTACGACGCGTTCTACCGCTGGTGCCGCGATGCGACCGGGGAAACCCATAATTGGCCCACCAACAAAGTAAAACCGTGATCGATATTTCTGAAGGCAACATGACCGAAGCTGACGCCGGACACGGCATCAGCTTCGGCGAAGCGTTTCGCGTATGGCTGCGGGTGGCCCTGCTGAGCTTTGGCGGCCCGGCCGGACAGATCGCCGTGATGCATCGCATTCTGGTTGAGGAAAAGAACTGGATTTCCGAGAGCCGCTTTCTGCACGCGCTCAACTACTGCATGTTGCTGCCGGGTCCGGAGGCGCAGCAGCTTGCGATCTATATCGGTTGGCTCCTGCACCGGACCGCCGGCGGCATCATGGCGGGAGGCCTGTTCATTCTCCCAGGCATCGTCTGCATCATGGCGCTGAGTTATATCTATGCGGCCTTCGGCAACGTCGGGTTCGTCGAGGCACTTTTCTTCGGGTTGAAAGCAGCCGTACTGGCGATTGTGATCCAGGCCGTGGTTCGCGTGGGCAAACGGGCACTGCGCAACCGGATCATGGTCAGTCTGGCGGCAATCGCTTTCGTCGCGATTTTCTTTTTCAACACGCCCTTCCCCGTTATCATTGTCAGCGCTGGCCTGATCGGATATCTCGGCGCAAAGAGCGGACGGCCCGAATTTGCCGCGGTTCCGCATGGCGGCGGCAAAAACAGTGCGGCCGTTGACAGCATGTTCGGCGCCGAATTACCCGAACACGTCCGCCCCACCGTTCCCCGCGCGCTCAGGGTGAGCGCGGTCTGGCTGCTGCTGTGGCTGGTCCCGGTTGGCGCGCTTCTGGCCCTGTTCGGACAGGCTAACGTATTCACGCAAATCGCCTTGTTCTTCAGCAAAATGGCGATGGTGACGTTCGGCGGCGCCTATGCGGTGCTCGCCTATGTCGCGCAGCAGGCGGTGGAGCATTATCACTGGGTGCAGCCGCGCGAGATGCTCGATGGGCTCGGCATGGCCGAGACGACGCCGGGCCCGCTGATCATGGTGCTGCAATTCGTGGGCTTCATGGCCGCTTTTCGTGACCCCGGCACGCTGTCGCCGATGCTGGCCGGTACGCTCGGCGGGCTAGTCGCCACTTGGGTCACCTTTACGCCGTGCTTCCTCTGGATCTTTCTGGGCGCCCCCTTCGTCGAGACGCTGCGCGGTAACAGGGGCTTGGCGGGAGCCCTGACCGCGATTACCGCGGCCGTGGTCGGCGTGATCCTCAATCTGTCGATCTGGTTCGCGTTGCACACACTGTTCCGCGAGACGACGGCGGTTCGAACATTCCCGCTGTCATTCGACGTGCCGGTGTTATCGAGCGTCGACTTTCCCGCAATGGTGCTCTCCGTTGCGGCCGCGACCGCGATCTTCCGTCTCAATATCGGCATGCTGTGGGTGCTGGCGGGATCCTGCGCCGCCGGCGTGGCGCTGCGGCTGATCGGAATTATCTGAGCGCTAGACCAGCTCCGCCGGCGCAAGCTTGCAAGCGTCGCCGTTCGCCTCCACCTGCAGTGTCGCATGGTGAATGTTGAAACGATGCGAGAGTTCGACGCAAACGCGATGCAAAAATGCGTTGTCGTGGCCACCGGGGCGCACCAGATGCGCGGTGAGCGCGGTCTCGTTGGTGCTCATGGCCCAGATGTGCAGGTCGTGCACTTCGAGGACACCGTCGAGCCCACCAAGATAATCCCTCACCTCGGCAAGTTCGATGCCCTTTGGCACTGCATCGAGCGCGAGATTGACGCTGTCGCGCGCCAGCCCCCAGCCGCTCACGAGAATGACCGCTGCGATGCAAAGGCTGATCGCGGGATCGAGCCAAAGCCATCCCGTGTACATGATCAGTAATGCGGCAGCCACCACGCCGAGCGAGACTCCGGCATCGGCCGCCATGTGCAAATACGCACCGCGGATATTGAGGTCGCCGTGCCGGCCGCGCATGAACAACAGCGCGGTCGCGCCGTTGATAGCGACGCCCAACGCCGCGACCCAAACGACGGTCCAACTCGCAACTGCCGCCGGCTCGCGAAGCCG
>JBJMTR010000505.1:0-3652 GCA_045811565.1 Bradyrhizobium sp. | reverse complement strand
TCTATCCACCGCTGCCCGGCAACGCCAACCTGCAATCGGCCGATCCCACCAGCACGCTGCGCATCATCCTCGATGGCGCGCAGTCCATCACGACCCCGCGCGCGCCAAACAAAGGATCGATGCCGGCCTATCCAAAACTATCGGATCAGGATATCGCCGATGTCGCGACCTATATGCGCAATTCCTGGGAAAACGCCGCGCCGGCCGTGACGTCGGAGCAAGTCGCGAAAGCGCGGAAAGCGAAATAGTGCGATCGCTACCGCAGATCGCCGCTAAACACGAATTGCGGCATTTCCATTTGTAGCGGATCGCGAGCAGACGGAGTCTCAGGCCGAGCACGAAGGTCAATGCCGTCCAGACGCGTAATGCAACCGAGCATGCACACGCCGGCCAGATCCATGTTGCGCCGTCCAGCAGCCCGCTATCATCACCTGCGCCGCGACCGCCATTAGCGACAGGATATGCAGGACGCAATGTCGGCGGCAGGCTCTAAATGACACCTCGCCGTGCGGAGCAGATTCGCGGGTTCCATCGTGAACAGGTTGCAGGATGACGCGGAACAATCCGTGCACGCCAGCGATTGTCCAGGGGCTAACGGAGGAACCGATCCATGGCATACAAACCGAATCCGAATGACCCTTACGGCACCAATCTCAGCGAGGACGAGATTCGCCGTCAGGCGCATCTCAACAGTCTCGACAACGAGCTACAGCCCAATCCGGCACTCGCCGAGGGTTCGCCAAGCGGCGCCAAGATTGCGATGTTCGCGATTGCTATCGCCGTGGTCCTGGGTGCCGTGTTCTACGGCTTGAATAACACCACCGTTAATCAGGCCGGCACCTCGCCGCCTTCGCAGTCCGCGCAGACCCAGCCCACCGCGCCTTCGGGGATGCGTGACGTAACGCCGCGCCCGAACACTGAACCAGGCACGACCACGGGTGCCGCGACCAACCGTCCGACCCCGCCGCAGTCAAACCCGACCGGCCACGAGGTTGATCGCGCGAAGTAACCGATGAAGATCCGAATCAACGGTGCAGCGGGCACGATTGGGCCCGCTGCTTTCTCGTTACGCCAACCCGTATGCACTTCGCCTGAAGACGCTCTAGCTAAACATCTTGTTGAGTCCGCCGCCGGGATAGCCCTGGGCAAGTTCGGTGAACGTCCCCTGCTCCGCCATCTCGCGCGCCGCCTTCATGAACCCACTCCATGCCGACCGCGCCAGCGAGCCGCCGACACTGATGCGACGCACGCCGAGATCGGCGGCCTCCTTCAAGGAAAGACCGGACGCGCCGATCAAGAGATTGACTGGCTTGGGATGCACCGCCTTCACGATCGCGCTGATCTGCTCCCTCGTCTTGATGCCGGGCGCATAGAGGCAATCGGCGCCCGCGGCGGAGTAAGCTTTCAGCCGATCGATCACCATGTCCAGATCGGTTTGACCCCACAGGAACGCCTCGCAACGGCCAGTCAACAGGATGCCGCTTTTGTCGGCATCGATCGCCTGGCGCGCGGCCTTGATGCGCTCGACCGCCAGTTTGGATTCATACAGCGGCTTTGCCGCGTCGCCGGTGGAATCCTCAATCGATAATCCGGCGACACCGGTCTTCACCCCGCGCGCGACATTGGCGCCGACTTTTTCCGGCTCGGTGGCAAAACCGCCTTCGAAATCGGCGTTGACCGGCAGATCGACCGCCGCGCAGATCGCTGTGAGATGATCGCAGACCTCATCGATGGTGACATGGTTGTCCGCCTTGCCGATCGTCCAGGCAAAGCCCGCACTGGTCGAGGCAAGCGCCTTGAATCCCAGATGCTGCAGCGCGCGGGCGCTGCCGACGTCGTAGGGGTTCGGCAGAATGAAGCACCCGGATTCATGCATCTTCTTGAAAGTGGCGCGCTTGTCGGCGGTCGTAACCGGCATAGTCTGTCTCCCTGTCCTTGGGTTGGCTCGTGAAGATAATGGTGCGCGACCTCCGGCGCCAGCCGTCCGGGCCTACGCGACTACTTTGCGCAAGAAGGTCCGCTCTTCCGCAAGGATAAATTTGTTCTGCTCGGCGAAGTCGAAGTTCGCCGTGCCTTCCTGGTCGGCGCGCAGCCGCGCGCGATAGGCCTCATAAGCAGCGAGGCTTTCGAACGAAATCAGCGCGAAGGCGATGTTGTTGGTCCCCTCATGCGGCATCCAGTAGCCGATCAGATCGCCGCCGCATTTCGGAATGATCGTGAGCCAGCGTTTGGAATATTCCTCGAACATCGCGCGTTTGAACGGATCGAGCTGGTAACGGATGAAAACGGTGACGGGCACTTTTGCCTCCGATGCTTTGCGATGGCTTCGGATATAGCCGCTTGATCGACGTCAATGCTTCGTCTATGATCGAACTATGAAAGTTGGACCCGACATCGCGATGGTCGCCTCCTTGGTCGGCGATCCCGCGCGCTCCAACATGCTGACCGCGCTGATGACCGGGCGCGCGCTGACCGCGAGCGAGCTCGCGCAGGAGGCCGGCATTACGCCGCAGACCGCGAGTTCGCACTTGGCGAAACTCGAGGCGGGCGGCCTCATCGAGCCGGAGAAACAGGGTCGCCATCGCTACTATCGCCTCACCGGCCCCGATGTCGCCGGCGTGCTGGAAGGCCTCGCCGGGCTTGCGGCGCGCGCGGGCCACATGCGCGTGCGCACCGGGCCCAAGGATCCGGCGCTGCGCCGGGCGCGGATTTGCTACGATCATCTCGCCGGCGACCTCGGCGTGCAGATGCTCGACAGCATGAAGAAGCAGCGGCTGGTACGGCAGACCAGGCAGGCGATCGAGCTCACCAATGAAGGCAAGCGTTTTGTGGCGAAAGCGCTGCAGATCGACGCGGATGCGCTGCTCCACCCGCGCCGGCCGGTCTGCAAGGCCTGTCTCGACTGGAGCGAGCGGCGTCATCATCTCGCGGGAACGTTGGGCGCCGCCATGATGACGCGCTTCACCGAACTGAAATGGGCCGCGCGCGATTCCGCGCCGGGCAGCCGTGTCGTCAATTTTTCGCGAATTGGCGAGAAGCGGTTTGCAGCGCTGTTCGGGAACGGCGAATAACGGCGCGCGTTGTCGGTTACCCATCATGACCAGGCTTGACGCGGCCATCCACGTCTGTATTTGCGAGCCATCCGTGAAGTCGTAGATTTCCGGGTGATCCAGCGCGACGACGCGCTTCGAACTTTTGCCAGGGCATGACGAAGCATACTTCATGATTTCGGAGCATTCGATGAATCGTCTATTCGCGGCAGCATTGTTCGCAGCCCTTTTCGCCTCACCGGCAACTGCCGCCGAACGCGAACCCTACGGCATTGGACTCGAGGGCTTTGCCTATCCCTATCCTGTCAACATGCTGCCATTGGTCAACGACGGCGAGCAACTGCGGATGGCCTATATGGACATCGCGCCAGCGCAACCGAATGGGCGCACCGTGCTGCTGCTGCACGGCCGCAATTTCCCGTCGAGCTACTGGGCGCCCGTCATCAAAATGTTAAGTGACGCCGGTTATCGCGTGGTGGTGCCGGACCAGATCGGCTTCGGCAAATCGTCAAAACCGCAAGGCGACTTGCATTTCGACACGCTGGCGAGCAACACGGTCGCGCTGCTCGATCATCTGGGAATCACGAAAGCCGATCTCGTCG
>JBJMTR010000504.1:0-2659 GCA_045811565.1 Bradyrhizobium sp. | reverse complement strand
TCGCCGTCGCTGAGGCTTGGCGATGCCGACCGCGTTGCCGTTGCCGAGGCGCTGGCGCGCGTCGGCCTTGCCGGCAAGGAGAAGCGGCTGCCGCGCGAGCTCTCCGGCGGCGAACGGCAGCGCGTGGCGCTGGCGCGCGCATTCCGGCCGATGCGCCTGTACTGATCCTGGACGAGGCGACGTCGAGCCTCGATTCCGAATCCGAAAGCCTGATCCAGCAGGCGATGGAACGGCTGATGAAAGGGCGCACGTCGATCGTGATCGCGCACCGGTTATCGACGGTGCGTAGCCTCGACCGAATCCTGGTGTTCGATCACGGCAAAATCGTCGAGCAGGGCACCCACGCGGCGCTGACCGCCCGGGCCGGCGGCATCTATCGCGGGCTGTTCGAGCGGCAGGCGACCGAGTTCGGCCAAATCTCGGCGGCGGGCTAAGCGTCCTTGCGGGCTCGCATCTTCGATGCGCCCCGGAATGACGCGTCACAGTTAACCACCGGCGGCTCCTGCCGCCCGCGTGCGGGTACTGATCGCCACCGTCGCGACAACGGCGGCGGCGAACAGCACGATCTGCAGGGTGATTGTCTCGCCGTTGAAGAAGGCGGCGAGCGCAAATGTAATGAAGGGTTGCAGCAGTTGCACCTGCGAGACCCGCGCGATGCCGCCCATCGCCATCCCGGCATTCCAGGCGAAGAAGCCGATCCACTGCGAGAACAGGGCAACGTAAAGCAACCCGAGCCACGGCTTCAAAGCGATATGGGTTGGCTCCGCCGGCATGCTCAATGCCGCCGCAGGGATCGAGATCGGCAATGCCATCACCAGCACCCAGCTGATCACTTCCCAGCCCGGCATTTTAGCGGTGAGCCGCCCTGAGAACGCGTAACCGATCGATGACACGGCGACCGCCGCGAACAGCAGCAGATCGCCGGCGGATAGCGTGCCGCCGCCTTGCCGCAGCGCAAACGCGACCACCAGTGCCGCGCCGGCCACGGAAGCAATCCAAAACAGCGGTCTCGGCCGTTCATGGGTGATCGCGACGGCGACCAGCGCGGTGGCGATCGGAAGAATTCCCAGCACCACGCCGCCATGCGAGGCATCGACGGTCTGCATCCCGAGCGACATCAGAAGTGGGAACAGGATGCTGACGCACAGCATCGCGATCGCAAGCTGCGGCCACAATGCGCGCGGCGGCAACGGCCGGCGCAATGCGAGCAGCAGGGCCAGCGAGCACAATCCCGCGATCGCCGTGCGCAGGGAGGTCAGTGCAATCGGATCAATTTCCGATACGGCGATGCGTGTCGCCGGCAGGGTGCCTCCGAAGATGGCCATCCCGATAAAACCCAGCAGCAGACCGAGCGATTCGCGCGACGAGGAGGAGGACATGACGCGCGTGGTTAGCGGGTTTGCTCACACGCGTACAGTTTTTTGCCGCGCCGCATGGCGGCCATGCGTCGGCTGCTAATTACCGACACTGCTCCACAGCAGTCCGATGCCGGACAGAAACAATAGTCCGAGCACGACATCCCCAAAATTTCTGTCGCTTAAGCCGTGATAGGTTCGCGCGCCGAGCCAGGCACCGAGGATCGTTCCGGGGAAAGCAATCAACGCGAGCGGGACGACTTCCGGCTTGACGAAGCCGGTTGCGATCTGCAGGCAAAGCGCGGTCGCAAGCACCGTCCAGTTGAAGGTCTGGAAAATGCCGCGCCGCGCCTCCTTACCCCAACCGCGCACGCTGGCCCACAGAATCGGAAGCGGACCGGACAGGCCGGCGAGGCCGCCAAGGATGCCGCCCGCAAATCCGATCGCGCCATCCGCAAACTTGCCACCGAAGCGGATCGTCATCGGCGTGCGCTGGAGATACAGCGCGGTGGGAAACACCAGCAGCAGCACACCGATGGTCAGCTTGAATAGTTTGGGATCGGCATGCGCGATCATGAGCGTTCCCAGCGGCACGCCTGCGAGACCGCCGATCAGGAACGGCCAGACCAGTCTGAAGTCGATGGTCTTCCATATCGAGGGCAGCGTCGAGGTCTGGGCAACCACCGAACAAATCAGAACCAGCGGCACCGCGACCGAAGGCGGCACCACATAGAGCCAAATTCCCAGCGCCATCAGCGCCGTGCCGAAGCCGGCGAGCCCTGATACGAAGCCGCCGGCGAGCGCGCCGAACAACAGAAGCGCGTAAGCCGCCGCAGTCATACCGGTCTCATTTTCTTGATCATTGGCGTGACGTTTACACGACGCTTTGGACAGCTACTATCGCAATCGATCCTGCGCCGTCATTCCGGGGCGATGCGAAGCATCGAACCAGGATATGCAATTGCACATCGGACAATCTCGAGATTGTTGCGGGAGACCGGGTTCTCGCTGTCACGCCCCGGAATGGCGACTTCTAAAAATGGCGAAGGGTCCGACGAGTTACGCCGGACCCTTCATGGTTTAAAGCATCAGCCAGCCTGTAAGCCGGGTTCTGTAGGGCACCGCCCCGCTTGCGCGAGACGATACGTGACGGCCATTCCTCTGGGACAATGTTTGCACATTGCCTCGAGCAACCTACCCGGACGGCGAGCTTGACATCGCCCTGCGGCGTTATCGCTTTCGCGAACAGCCCGCGTTGCCGTCCCTATTCGGTTTTGCTCCCGGTGTGGTTTGCCATGCCGGTT
>JBJMTR010000503.1:0-8703 GCA_045811565.1 Bradyrhizobium sp. | reverse complement strand
TTCCAGCTGACCGATGAAGCGATCGACGCGCCGGTGATCGCGCTCGGCGAAGCGCTCGATGAAGCGAAGATGCCGCGCGAGCGTTTTGCCGTGCTGAAACCTGGGCAGGTGGTGGAGCTTTAGAGCACGTTCGTCCGAATCCCCAGAAGGGTGGGCGCGCTCGAGGCCAAAGTCATTCCAAACCAGCCCGCCGAAAGCCTTCCAGGTAATGTTCCCGGTCGGCGTCGTGCTTGATCGGCACGTGGGTTTCGATCCAGGCGAGTGAAATGTTGGGCTGGGCTCGGCGAAGCTCCCGGAGTGCGGCTGCAGCGATCTCGGTTTGCCCCGACATGCCGGCGGCGGCGGTCAGCACGCGGTGGGCGCCGGCAAAGTCGGCGCGAAGACGAATGGCAGTCCGCGCCAGCCGCATCGCCTCGTCGTAATTGCGTCCGATGAACTGCGCCAAACAGGCCGAGCCGTAATAAAGCGCCAGGAATGGGTCGCGCGGGCTTAGCCGGATCGCCCGGTGGGCCGCTTCGACGGCTTCCTCCCAGCGGCCGCAAAAGCCTAATGCGGCAGCGTAATAGTTCTGAGCTTGTGAAAAATTCGGGTTGAGGCGCAGCGCCAGTTCAAACTCCGCCAGCGAATCGTCAAAGCGGCGCGTAATCAAGTAAAAGCCGCCAAGCGCATGGTGTGCCCAGGGGTCCTCGGTATCGGCCCGGATTGCCGCGACTGCCGTACGTTCGGCAATCGAGGCGATGGTTTCCATTTCCACCCACCCCATGTGGGCGCCGAACGTGTAACTGGCGCCGAGCACGCCGAGGGCCTGGCCATAGTTTGGATCAAGCGCAATCGCCTTTTCCAGCAGCGCCTGCGCGACGGCATGGTCCTGCTGCGTTACTCGCCAGTAGTGCGACAGCGCACGCATCACCAGCTCCCAGGCGTCCATACTGTTTGGGAGCTTGCGCCGCATCCGCATGTTCTCCGCAGCGTAGAGCTGCGGCTCGATCGCAGTGACGATGGCTTCGGTGATTTCGTCTTGCACCGCGAAAACGTCGGCGAAATCGCGGTCGTAGCGTTCCGCCCAAATGTGGCTGCCATTGGCGACGTCGTTAAGCTGCGCGGTGATGCGCACACGCCCGCCATCCCTGCGCACGCTGCCCTCGACGACATAGCCGACGCCAAGTTCCTCGCCGACTTGCTTCAAGTGGACGGCCTTGCCCTTGTAGATGAACGAGGAGTTGCGCGCGATGACGAAAAACCAGCGCAGCTTGGACAGTGCCGTGATGATGTCCTCGCTGATGCCGTCGGAAAAATAGTCCTGCTCTGGGTCGTCGCTCATGTTGCTGAACGGAAGGACCGCGATGGCGGGACGCTCAGGCAGCGGCGGGACCCGTTGCAAGGACTGATTACCCTCATCCGGCGGTCGGACGGTTGCTCGGGCCGGTTCGCCACCTTGTGGGCGCACGGCTCCGACGAAGCGGAGGCCCTTGCGCGCGATCGTACGTATCAGCTTCTGAGTCTGGCCGCTGTCGCCGATCGCCCTTCGCGCGGCGTAAATGCAGCTTGTCAGGCTCGTATCCGACACGACGCGTCCACCCCAAACTGACGCGATGAGATCATCCTTGCTGACGACCCGATCCTTGTTCTGCACCAGATAAATCAAGAGATCGAGCACCTGCGGCTCTACCGCAATCGACTCAGATCCACGGCGCAGTTCGCGACGGCCGGTATCGAGTTCGTGATCCGCAAACCGAAACAGCACGTTGGTACCCCAACCGGCGCCGGTCACCGGAGTAGTGGCAGCCTACCACACTCAGGAAACATTCAGGGAACTCAGGAAACAGCTTCGCCAACGTGCTCTTGCGCACCGTCGATCTGTCGCCCGGAATGGCGGTCACGGTGGAAATCAAGACGGGATCGCGCACGATCCTGAGCTATCTCGTCGCCGCTGCTCGGCTATCGGCAAGAAACGTTGCGCGAGCGTTGAGGCCAACTCTGGCCCCGGGGCTACTGCGCCGCCTTGATCGCCCAGGATACGTTCACCGTGACGGAAAGCGTCTCTTCGCCTTGCGCCACCGGCGTCGTGGCAGCCATGGGGGCCGCGATCCTGCCGCGAAACATCGGCGCGGACGGGCTTTCTTCGGAAATCCCGAGCGGTTCGCCCAACGTGACGCCCGCGGCCTTGGCGTAGATCTCGGCCTTGCGGCGAGCGTCGGCGATCGCTTTCTCGCGGGCGTCATCCAGCACTTTCGAAACCTGCGACGCCACGAAACGGATGCCGCCGATCTCGTTGGCGCCGGCGCCCACCAGGACGTCGATCACGCTGGCGACCTTGGTGACGTCGCGCAGCCGGATCGTGACGCGGTTGCTGGCGCGATAGCCGGTGATTGCCGATGGCGAGGTGCGGTTCGGCGGGTATTGCGGCTGCAGCGACAGTCGCGAGGTCTGGTAATCCTTCTCTTCGATCCCGGTGCCCTTCAGCGCCAGCAGCACCTTGCCCATCGCGGCATTGTTGGCCTCGGACGCCTCGCGCGCGGTTTTTGCCTCGGACGTCACCCCGCCATCGATCTGGGCCTGGTCGGGCGCCACCGATATGGTGGCTTCGCCGGCCACGGAGATTACGGCGGGAGGTGCACCTTGCGCCAATGCCGGCGCTGCAGGCAAGGCCAGCGTCGCAACGGTGATGAGACGGACGTGATGCCGTTTCATTTCAGCGGCACGTAAACATTGATGACCAGTTTGTCCTCCGCGGTCTTCAGCGGATCGGTGATGTATTCCTCGATAAACGTATCCTTGGCTTCCAGCTTCTTGTCGTCGAGGTGATTGGTGATCGCCTCATAGGTGTTGTCCATGTTGTCATAGGAGCCGCGATGGACGAACTTCAGAGCCTTGCCCTCGGGCGATTTGCCGATGCTCATGTCCTTGGTGAGGTTCTTCGGGTCCTGTTCGACCGGAATTTCGGCCAGGAAAGTGAAGCCGGTATCGTCGGTCGAGGTATAGACGATCATCGAGTTGCCGGCCGGCTTGATGCCCTGCTTGTCGAGCAGCGCGGTCAGCGCCTTGATCGAATCGATCAGCGTGTCGAACGCCGCGTCCCAGTTGGCGGTGCCCTTCATGATCACGACCTTCCTGGGGTCCAGCGTGAACTGTTCGCCGAAAGGATCGGCGGTCTGCACGGCGGCGGCAGGCGGGGGCGGAACGGGTGTCTGGGAGGCCGAGGGGGCAGGGGCGTCTGCCGGTGACTTGGTTTCGGCCGGCGGCGGAGCAGGCGCGGGCGGCGCCGGGCTGGGTGTTACAGCGGGAGAGGGCGATTGCCCCGGCGCCGGCCCGCCGCCCAGCGCGATCGCAGCTATCGGGACCAGCGCGACCAAGGCAGCGCGAAAAGTGCGGATACGGTTCATTCTGTTCTCCATCCCCATTCCCGGCGGTCGCGGCATGTCCCGGTGCGCGCCGCCAAGGCGCCATCATCCCTAACACGCAAGTCCCGTTTTCGTCCCATGATAGATGCGTCATGCCCCCGCGGGCTGGTCAATCCACCATCACTGGCCATATAAGCGGGCATAAATTGGGTAATTCCATGAGCGCGCTCGCCAACCACGCATTCGCCAAGATGAACGGCATCGGCAACGAGATCGTCGTCGTCGATCTGCGCGACAAGCCTTCACCCGTGACGGCGGCGGACGCGCGCGCGGTCGCCTCGCCCGCGGGCGTGCCCTTCGACCAGCTGATGGTGCTGCAGCCGCCACGGCTGCAGGGCACCGAGGCCTTCATCCGCATCTACAACAGCGACGGCTCGGAAGCTGGCGCCTGCGGCAACGGCATGCGCTGCGTGGTGCGGCGGTTGTTCGAGAAGACCGGGCAGACCGCCGTCACCTTCGAGACCTCCGCTGGCCTCCTGAATTGCTGGCAGGGCCCGTCGTCCGATCTCTACACCGTCGACATGGGCGCGCCGAAATTCGGCTGGCAGGATATTCCGCTGGCCGAGGAGTTTCGCGACACCCGCTATATCGAGCTACAGGTCGGGCCGATCGACGCGCCGGTGCTGCATTCGCCGTCCGTGGTCAGCATGGGCAATCCGCATGCGATCTTCTGGGTCGACGACGTCAATACCTATGATCTCGGCCGCTTCGGGCCGCTGCTGGAAAATCATCCGATCTTCCCGGAACGGGCCAATATCACGCTGGCGCATGTCCTCGATCGCGATCACATCGCGATCCGCACCTGGGAGCGCGGCGCAGGCCTGACAAAAGCTTGCGGCTCGGCGGCCTGCGCGAGCGCGGTGGCCGCGGCGCGGCTAAAGCGCGCCAACCGCATCGTCGAAATCTCGCTGCCCGGCGGAAAGCTCTCGATCGAATGGCGCGAGGGCGACGACCACGTGCTGATGACAGGCACGGCAACCTTCGAATATGAAGGACGTTTTGACCCGGCGCTGTTCGCCGGCGTGGCGTAATGATGAGCGTCGATGTCGTTACATTCGGCTGTCGGCTCAATGCGTTCGAGTCGGAAGTGATCCGGCACGAGGCGGAGAACGCCGGCCTTGCCGACACCATCGTGATCAATAGCTGCGCGGTGACCAATGAAGCGGTGGCGCAGGCGCGGCAATCAATCCGCCGGCTGAAGCGCGAACGGCCCGACGCGCGTATCGTCGTCACCGGCTGCGCGGCGCAGACGCAACCGGAAATGTTTGCCGAAATGACGGAAGTCGATCGCGTCCTCGGCAATGACGAGAAGATGCGCGAAGCGAGCTGGCGCGACACGCGTGCCGCGTTCGACACCGGTTTTGGCGTGGCGGAAAGCGAGAAGATCGTGGTCGCCGACATCATGGCGGTCAGGAAGATGGCGCCGCACCTGGTGGACGGCTTTCAAAAAGGCCTGCCGCGGGTGTTCGTACAGGTACAGAACGGCTGCGATCATCGCTGCACGTTTTGCATCATCCCCTACGGCCGCGGCAATTCGCGCTCGGTGCCGATGGGCGCCGTCGTCAGCCAGGTCCGCGCGCTGGTCGAGCGCGGCCATGCCGAGATCGTGCTGACCGGTGTCGATCTCACGAGCTATGGCGCCGATCTGCCAGGCACGCCGAAACTCGGAATGCTGACCAAGCAAATCCTGCGGCATGTGCCTGACTTGAGGCGATTGCGGATTTCGTCGATCGATTCCATCGAGGCCGATCGTGACTTGCTCGACGTGATCGCTGAGGACGAGCGGCTGATGCCGCATTTGCACCTGTCGCTGCAATCAGGCGACGATCTGATTCTGAAGCGGATGAAACGGCGGCACTCGCGGCGTGACGCCATCGAGTTCTGCGCGCAGGTGCGGCGACTGCGGCCGGACATGGCCCTCGGCGCCGATATCATCGCGGGCTTTCCGACCGAAACGGAAGAGATGTTCTCGCGTTCGCAGGATATGGTCGAGGAATGCGATCTCACCTTCCTGCATGTGTTCCCCTATTCCAAGCGGCCGGGCACGCCGGCGGCGCGGATGCCGCAGGTGGCGGGTAAAGCGATCAAGGAGCGCGCGAAGCGGTTGCGCGCCACGGCTGAAGCGGCATTGCGGAAGCGGTTGGCGTCGGAACTCGGCGCAACGCGTCAGGTGCTGATCGAGAGCGGCAAGCAAGGCCGCACCGAACATTTCTTACCGGTAGCGATCGGTGGCGAAACGCCGGGCGCGGTGCGGGCGCTGACGATTAGCGGGAACGACGGCACGCGATTGCTTGTGTAAGGGGCGGTGCTCGGCGTTGCGATCCCAATGACCTGGCGCGCAATCTTCTGGGTCAGTTTACGTCTGGCGAAGATGTCGAGCGAACCTGCCAAAACCTGAGCAAGCGACGCGCGTTTTCCGTGGTCATTCGCGCGAAGTGGTTTTTCGCCGTGGCCAGTTCAGCCGGCCCCATGGAGCCGGTCGAATAGCGACTCTCCAGCACCGCGCTTGTGGTCTCCCAGCTGAGCTTCGCTGCCCTGCACGGAACGATAATGCCATCGTCGCGCAGACTTTGCATCAACGGACGGATCACCTCGATCGTGGATTGCGACAGCTGCGCAAGCGCCGCGACGGTCTCTTCATATTTTCTCTGCCTGGCTAACTCGAATAGCGTTTCTTCGTTAAGCTCGCCATTTTCGTTTAACTTCGCCACGAAACCTCGGGCCGCGCTAAAATCGCGAGGTTTGGACATCTCGCGATCCACGCCGGCTGCGACGGTCACGATTGCGTTTCGGATTTCCTCGAAAAGGTGAGGCGGCGCGCGCGACAAAAGGCGCGTTCGGACCGCTTCTGTCGCGTTGCGCAATAGTTGGCGGCGGAGTTCCGAAGGCAGATCGACCCGGATGCCGGTCTCGACGGCAAGTTCGGGATCGGCCTCTGCTTGCGCTACGACAATTGCAAACCCGGCCGCGGAAACGCGCGCGCCGGGATTGCCGACGATCCGGCGACTGACGGTCGGATAACGGCGGGCCAGCAGCGCATCGGTGACGACTTCCCTCAACCACCAACGGCCCGAAATCGCCAGCAAGTGCTGCTCGCTCTTTGTTTCCACGATTTCGAGCAGGTCCTCCGTGCTCAACCGCGCCGACTCCTGCAGAACAGGTCCGGCGATAGTGATTTCGTCGTGCTTTGCGAAGCGGCGGATGACAGCAGGCGGCGCCTGGACAACCGGAGCAAGTTGCGCGCTTATTTCAGCAAGCGCGATACGAGCACTGATATCTGCGATCGCCCGTATCTCTATCGTCTTGATGAGCCGCTCGAGTACGTCGTCGAACAGCTCAATCTGCTCGCTATTGAACTGACCTGCGGACGCAAGAAAAAGATTTGTAACGCGCTTGGCCGTTTCCAGGCGCTTTTCTGCCGAGCCGACGCTGATCGCAGCCTCGACTTCATCGACGATCGATTGCCGAGCATTAAGCATTGCTCATCCTGAGCCGATTCGGAGTGCTTGTTCTAAGCCAACTTCCATTCGTACAGGGCAGGCCTGAACGTTCGGTAAAGCCGGAACTGCCTGAGAGACGTCCGGGCATCGGATCGGTTGAGGGGGAAAGCTACGCCCCCTTCCACCCGCACAGCTTGAGCAGTTCGTGCATATGGTCGGGCGCCGGCGCCATCACGCGGACCGGGTCCTTGTTCCTTGAGATCGGAATCACAAGCTCGCGGGAGTGCAGGTGCAGGCGCGGTTCGCCGAAGCGCGGGACAAATCTTTCATTGCGCAGGCGGCGCAGGGATGCCTGCGTCCCATAGATGTTGTCGCCGACGATCGGCCAGCCCTGAGCTGCCGAATGCACGCGCAACTGGTGTGTACGCCCGGTCACCGGCTCGAGCGCGAGCCAGGCCAGGTCCTCGCCGCGACCCAGCACTTTCCAGTTTGTGACGGCTTTTTGACCTTCCGGATCCGGCTTCTGCCACCAGCCGCGTTCGGCATTCAGCCGTCCCAGAGGTAGTTCAATGGTGCCTTCATCTTCGGCGGGGCCGCCCTCGACCACCGCCCAATAGATCTTGGAAATTTTGCCATGCTTGAACAAAAGGCCCAGTGACGCAGTTGCCTTGCGGTGTCGCCCCAGCACCAGGCAGCCGGAGGTATCCTTGTCGAGCCGATGGGCGAGCACCGGCGGCCGCGGCAGGCCGAAGCGCAGCGCATCGAACGAGGCCTCCAGGTTGGCGCCGCCCTTCGGGCCGCGATGCACCGGCAGGCCCGCGGGCTTGTCGATGACCAGCATCAAGCCGTCGCGGTGGAGCACCCGCGCCTGGATTTCATCCGCGGTCAATTCGGGAACTTCCATCGTCCGGTCAAGACTTTCACTCATGGCGCGAAACCGCTAACACACCACCACCATGAACGATACCATTCCGGAAAAAACAAAGCTGAGCTGGTGGCGGCGGCTATCCAGCGGCCTTAAGCGAACGTCAAGTTCGCTCGGGACCGCGGTCGCTGACCTCGTCACCAAGCGCAAGCTCGACCGCGCCATGCTCGACGATATCGAGGATGTGCTGCTGCGTGCCGATCTCGGCACCGAGGTCGCGGCACGGATTGCCGATGCGGTTGGTGCCGGGCGCTACGACAAGGCGATCTCGGCGGATGAGGTCAAAGCCGTGGTCGCGACCGAGGTCGAAAAAGTGCTGTCGCCGGTGGCAAAGCCGCTACAGATCGATCCGGCGCAAAAGCCGTTCGTCGTTCTCGTGGTCGGCGTCAACGGTTCCGGCAAGACCACCACGATCGGCAAGCTCGCCGCGAAATTTTCCGCGGAAGGCCGCAAGGTGATGCTCGCCGCCGGCGACACGTTTCGCGCGGCCGCGATTGAGCAGCTAAAGATCTGGGGCGAGCGCACGAAATCGCCGGTCGTGGCCGCCGCGCAGGGATCGGATTCCGCGAGCCTTGCATTCAACGCACTGACCGCGGCCAGGGAGCAAAAGCTCGATGTGCTGCTGATCGACACCGCGGGGCGCCTGCAGAACAGGGCCGAGCTGATGAACGAGCTTGAAAAGGTCGTTCGCGTCCTCAAGAAGGTCGATGCCTCGGCGCCGCATGCTGTGCTGCTCGTGCTCGATGCCACGGTGGGACAAAATGCGCTGTCGCAGGTCGAGGCATTTCATCGTACTGCGGGCGTCACCGGTCTCGTAATGACGAAACTCGACGGTACCGCGCGCGGCGGCATTCTGGTCGCGCTGTCGGAGAAACACAAATTGCCGGTGCATTTTATCGGCGTCGGCGAGACCGTCGACGATCTCGCGCCGTTTACC
>JBJMTR010000502.1:0-7357 GCA_045811565.1 Bradyrhizobium sp. | reverse complement strand
GCGTTGGCCGGCGTACCGATGGTGACCGCCTACCGGACCGGTGCGGCGGAAGCCTGGATCTTGCGGCGGGCGATCAAGGTGAATTCGGTGATCCTCGCCAATCTCGTGATCGGCGAAAACGTCGTTCCGGAATTCCTGCAGGAGAACTGCACGCCCGAACGCCTATCGCAGGCGCTGCGCGATCTACTCGCCGATACTCCGTTGCGGCAGAAGCAGGTCGAGGCCTTTGCCAGGATCGACCAGATCATGTCGACCGGCGACCAGCCGCCGAGCGCCCGGGCGGCCAACATCGTGCTCGCGACCATGCGCAAAGCGCGGCGATAAAAACCAAAAGCCGGACGCGACGATCGCATCCGGCTTTTGCTCTTGCCTAAAATGGCGCAGTTACTTCCGCTTGTCCATCGGGACATAGTCACGGCGGGTGACGCCGGTGTAGAGCTGGCGCGGACGACCGATCTTCTGCTGCGGGTCCTCGATCATCTCGCTCCACTGGCTGATCCAGCCGACGGTGCGCGCGACCGCGAACAGCACAGTGAACATCGAGGTGGGGAAACCCATCGCTTTCAATGTGATGCCCGAATAGAAGTCGACGTTCGGATAGAGCTTGCGCTCAATGAAATACTGGTCGTTCAGCGCGATCTTTTCCAGTTCCAACGCTACCTTGAGCATCGGATCATCGCCATGGCCGGTCTCGGCCAGCACGGCGTGACACATCTTCTGCATGATCTTTGCGCGCGGATCATAATTCTTGTAGACGCGGTGGCCAAAACCCATCAGGCGGACTTCGCTGTTCTTGTCCTTCACCCTCTTGATGAACTCGGGGATTTTGTCGACCGAGCCGATCTCGGAGAGCATCGCGAGTGCCGCTTCGTTGGCGCCGCCATGGGCCGGTCCCCAAAGGCAGGCGATGCCGGCGGCGATGCAGGCGAACGGATTGGCGCCGGAGGAGCCGGCGATGCGCACCGTCGACGTCGAGGCGTTCTGCTCGTGGTCGGCGTGCAGGATCAAGATCTTGTCGAGCGCGTCCGCCAGCACCGGATTGATCTTGTACTCCTCGCAGGGCACGGCGAAGCACATGTTCAGGAAATTTTCCGCGAAGGAGAGCGAATTGTTCGGATACATGAAGGGCTGGCCGATGGTGTATTTGTAGGCCATTGCGGCGAGCGTCGGGATCTTTGCGATCATCCGCATCGAAGCGATCATGCGCTGCTGCGGATCGTTGATGTCGGTGGAGTCGTGGTAGAACGCGGCCAGCGCGCCGACGGCAGCCACCATGATCGCCATCGGATGGGCATCGCGGCGGAAGCCCTGGAAGAAGCGGGCCATCTGCTCGTGAACCATGGTGTGATGGGTCACGCGATAGTCGAAGTCCTGCTTCTGCGCTTTGGTCGGCAGCTCCCCGTAGAGCAGCAGATAACACGTCTCCAGAAAGTCGCCGTTTTCCGCCAGCTGCTCGATCGGATAGCCACGGTATTCCAGCACGCCGGCGTCGCCGTCGATATAGGTGATCTTGGACTGGCAGCTGCCGGTGGAGGTGAAGCCGGGATCGTAGGTGAACATCCCGGCCTGGGCGTAGAGCTTGGCGATGTCGATGACATCGGGTCCAACCGTGCCGCTCAAGATGGGGAAATCATAGGTCTTGTTGCCAACCGTGAGGGTCGCTGTCTTGGTGCTGGATTTTGCGTCCATCGTGATGTCCCCGATGAAATCGTTGCGACAACCGGGCCCACCTTGGTGCCGTTATCTGGCAGATAGCGAGGCTGGCCGGATTGTCTAGGAGGCTGCTTTAAAATGGGTATCGTATTGCCCTGTGCACTGCAAGATGGGCGCCATCGGCCCATGGTAGGGGCTTATGCAGAGGCCTGATCGGCGAGGCGCGCCAAGCATTCATCGCGCCCTAATACCGCCAGCACATCGAAGATTCCGGGCGAGGTGGTGCGTCCGGTGAGCGCGACCCGGAGCGGCTGGGCGACGGCGCCGAGCTTGAGGTTATTCTGCTCTGCGAAATTGCGCATCGCGGCTTCGGTGGTCTCCGCTCTCCAGTCGGTGATGGTCTCCAGCGCTTCGCGCAGCTTGCCGATCAGCGCGCGGGTTTCCTGTGTCAGCAATGCGGCCGCCTTCGGCTCTATCTCGAGCGGTCGATCGGCAAAGATGAAATAGGAACTGCCGATCAGCTCGATCAGCGTCTTGGCACGCTCCTTCAGGCTCGGCATTGCTCGCAGCAGTTGCGCGCGTGTCTTGTCGTTGAGTTTCGCCTTGATCTCCGCGCCCTGCGGAACGTAGTCGAGCACGTTCTCGAACTGGGTCACGAGGGATTCATCGTCGGTGTGACGAATATAGTGACCGTTGAGATTTTCCAGCTTTGCAAAGTCGAACCGCGCCGCGGAGCGTCCGATGCCGGAGAGATCGAAGGCTTCAATCATTTCCTGCGTGGAGAAAATCTCCTGGTCACCATGGCTCCAGCCGAGCCGTACCAGGTAATTGCGCACGGCCGCCGGCAGATAGCCCATGGCGCGATAGGCATCGACGCCGAGCGCGCCATGGCGTTTTGAAAGCTTTGAGCCGTCGGGCCCGTGGATCAAGGGAATGTGGGACATGCTCGGGATATCCCATTCCAGCGCGTCATAGATCTGCTTCTGGCGTGCAGCGTTGATCAGATGATCGTCGCCTCTGATAACGTGGGTGACGCCCATGTCGTGGTCGTCGACGACAACGGCGAGCATGTAGGTCGGGTTGCCGTCGCCGCGCAGCAGGACGAGATCGTCGAGGTTCTCGTTTTGCCAGACCACGCGCCCCTGGACCTGATCCTCGATCACGGTTTCGCCGGTTTGCGGGGCCTTGAGGCGGATGGTCGGCTTCATGCCCGCAGGGGCTTGCCCGGGGTCGCGCTCCCGCCAAAGCCCGTCATAGAGTCGGGTGCGGCCCGCGGCGCGCGCCTTCTCGCGCATCGCGGCGAGTTCCTCCGTCGTGGCGTAGCAGCGATAGGCCTTGCCGCTGGCGAGCAACTGCTCGGCGACCTCGCGATGACGGGCGGCACGGCTGAACTGGTAAATGACGTCGCCATCCCAATCGAGCCCGAGCCATTTCAGGCCATCGAGGATCGCCGCGATCGCTTCCTGGGTCGATCGCTCGCGATCGGTATCCTCGATCCGCAGCAGCATCTTGCCGCCGCGCTTCCTGGCATAGAGCCAGTTGAACAACGCGGTGCGGGCACCTCCGATGTGGAGGAAGCCTGTCGGGGAGGGGGCAAAGCGTGTGACGACGGAATCAGTCATTACTTGGACGGGGCGTATGCGTGGACGGCGGTGGTGTATAGCAGGAACGGTGCATAACTAAACCCTTGGTCTTGTGAAAGCAGGCTTGGCTCGACCCGGCGAATTTGGCAGAAGGTCCGCTGATCCCGATAGGAACCCTAGATGACAGCACAAACGGTGGCGGCAGAGGCCGGGCGCGACTTTATCCGCGACATCGTCCAGGCCGACCTTGCCTCCAAGAAGCACAGCCGGATCGTGACGCGATTTCCTCCGGAACCGAACGGCTATTTGCATATCGGGCACGCCAAGGCGATCGCGCTCAATTTCGGCATCGCGCAGGAATTCTCGGGGCGCTGCCATCTGCGTTTCGACGACACCAACCCGACCAAGGAAGAGCAGGAATATATCGATTCGATCCAGGCCGCCGTGCACTGGCTCGGCTACGACTGGGGCAACGACCTCTATTACGCCTCGGACTATTTCGAGCGCCTGTACGAATGGGCCGAGGGCCTGATCAAGTCCGGCTACGCGTATGTCGACGACCAGTCGCAGGAGGAGATTCGCGCTAGCCGCGGCACGCTGACCGAGCCCGGCAGGAACAGCCCATTCCGCAACCGGTCGGTGGAGGAAAACCTCGATCTATTTCGCCGCATGAAGGCGGGCGAGTTCCCGAACGGCGCGCGCGTTCTGCGCGCCAAGATCGATATGGCCGCCGCAAATATTAATCTGCGCGATCCCGTACTCTATCGCATCCTGCACGCCACCCATCCGCGCACCGGCGACAAATGGTCGATTTATCCGAGCTATGACTACGCCCATGGGCAGTCGGATGCGATCGAGGGCATCACGCATTCGATCTGCACGCTGGAATTCGAGGACCATCGGCCGCTGTATGAATGGCTGCTCGACAAGCTGCCGGTGCCGTCGAAGCCGCGCCAATACGAATTCGCGCGCCTCAACCTGACCTACACGCTGCTGTCGAAACGTGTGCTCACCCACCTAGTGCGCGACGGCCATGTCTCCGGCTGGGATGATCCTCGGATGCCGACGATCGCTGGGCTCAAGCGGCGCGGCGTGCCGCCCGCCGCGATCCGGGAATTCGTCAAGCGCATTGGGGTCGCCAAAGCCAACAGCGTGGTCGATGTCGGGATGCTCGAATTCTGCATCCGCGAGGAACTCAACCGGACGGCGCAGCGGCGGATGGCGGTGCTGCGGCCCTTGAAGGTCGTCATCGAGAATTATCCGGAAGGCCAGGTCGAGGAGCTCGAGGCCGTCAATCACCCCGACGATCCCGCAGCCGGCACGCGCCGCATCGCGTTCGGCCGCGAGCTCTATATAGAGCGCGACGATTTTATGGAGAACCCGCCGAAGAAATTCTTCCGTCTCTCGCCGGGCACGGAAGTTCGGCTGCGCTACGCCTATTTCATCAAGTGTACTGATGTCATCAAGAACGCGGCCGGCGAAGTCGTCGAGCTGCGCTGCACGTACGACCCCGCGACCAAAGGTGGCAATGCGCCCGACGGCCGCAAGGTCAAGGCCACCATGCACTGGCTATCGGCGGCACAGTCGAAGCCTGCCGAAATCCGCATCTACAATCAGCTGTTCTCAAACCCGAACCCGGACGCCGCCAATTTCGTCGCTGACCTCAATCCGCACTCGCTGGAAGTTCTGACCGAGGCGCGGGTCGAGCCGGCGGTCGCCGCGAGCAATTCGAACGACGTGATGCAATTCGAACGGCAGGGCTACTTCGTCCGCGATAAGGACTCGACACCCGCCAAGCCAGTGTTCAACCGTACCATCGGTCTGCGCGACACTTTTGCGAAGGAAGTCAGCGGCAAGGGGTGAGGTGCTTTCCCGGTGCTCAGGGCACTAAGTCCGGAGCTTTTGCATTTTGGATGATCCGATGAGCAGCATGACCGAGGACACCGTGTCCGGTATCATGGAAAAGTGGGCCGCTGGCTTCAATAGACTCGATGCCAGGGCGCTCGCCTCGCTCTATTCGAAAGACGCGTTCTTTTTCGGTTCGAACACCTCATTGTATCGCGGTAACGATGGTGTTGCCGCTTATTTCGATGCGCTGCCAAGATGGAGTTCGCCGACCGTTCGGTTCACCGACGTCGCGGTGGCGCCGGTCGGTTCAGATCTGATCAACGTCGCAGGCACAGCGGCTTTCTTACTCGATGACGCGCCGCCTCTATCGGTCAAACTGACCTGGGTCCTTGTTCGCGAAGAGGGCGATTGGAAAATCATCAGCCATCACGTCTCCTCGACGATTCCGCTGATTGAGCGATAGGCCAGCGCATGCGCCGGTTTGGACCGGCGGCACGATCTAGCAGCCCCGGCAAATGCTCCGCAGCGATTTGGCAAGCCGATCATTTTGTGGCTCCGTTGGATCCACCGACTTTTGCTGTGAGGCATCGCGGGCCTGTTGTTTGGCGCTTCGCGCGAGCTCCTGGCGCTGATAGCACGCCTCGCGCTCCGGCTTGGCCTGGATGAAACGGCATTGTTCGACCGCCGCCAAAGCATGGGAAGAAACGACGATCGCTACGGCCAATGAAAAACAGGCAGCGAGTTTCATGTCTTGCCTTCTGGCCTGGGTCGATCAGGGAAACAGTACCGCCGTTTGAGGTGTATTTCCTCTAGTTTCTGCATCCGTTCCGCTATCCATGGACGGACAACTTCCGGTAGCTTTGCGACGGCCAAAAGATCATAAGGCGTAACCTAAGTGGCGGAGCAGGGCGGGACGGCAGGCAGCAGGCGAGGCTATGCCGGGACCTGGCCGCCGCGTGAGGCAGCGCCCGCTCGCGGGTTTGTGCCGGCGAGTTTGAGCGCATCGCCGCCTTTCACCGACACATTGCGCCAATGGGTTCGCGCCGAAGCGGGAGCGGGCCGCTTGGTGCCCTGGGTGCCCGTCGCGTTCGGTACCGGCATCGCTTTTTATTTTGCGGCGGATCATGAGCCGGTGCTGTCGGCGGCGGCCGTCGTGGCGATCATGCTCTGCGCCGCCGCATTCTTTCTGCGGCGACAAAAGATATTCCCTATCGTGGTGATGATCGCCGCTGTCGCGGCCGGCTTTGCCATCGCCACCTGGAAAACCACGCGGGTCGCGCATGGCGTGCTGGCGCAGCCGATATTTTCGGTGTCGCTCACTGGCTTCGTCGAGACGCGCGACATCCGCGAGCGCACCGATCGCTTCGTGCTGCGGGTCGCGACGATGGAAAGCCCACGCGGACAGACAAAACTGGAGCGCGTACGGCTATCGGTGCGGAAGGGCACCGCGCCCGCGGTCGGCAGCTTTGTCGAGTTGAAGGCGCGGCTGCAGCCGCCGCTCGCGCCGTTGCGGCCGGGCGCTTACGACTTCGGCCGCGACCTGTATTTTCAGGGCATCGGTGCCTCCGGTTTTGTGACGGGCGCGATCAAGACAGTTGCGCCGCCGGGAAGCGGCGGGCTTTCATTGCGCTATGCCTCGTTCATGCAAGGCCTGCGCGACGCGATCGACGCGCGCATTCGCACGGTGCTCGAGGGCGACAAGCGGGCGATCGCGACCGCCTTGCTCACCGGCCGCCGCGACGCGATCTCCGAGCCCGTGAACGATGCCATGTTTATTTCGGGTCTCGGCCACGTGCTGTCGATATCTGGCTATCACATGGCGGTTGTTGCCGGCGTTGTGTTCTTTGCAGTACGGGCGCTGCTCGCGCTGTTTCCCGTGCTCACCGTGAGCTTTCCGATCAAGAAATGGTCGGCCGTAGCCGCGTTTGTCGCCGCCGCATTCTATCTCCTGCTGTCAGGCGCCGAGGTCGCGACGCAACGCTCGTTTTTTATGACGGCGGTGGTGCTGATCGCGATCATGGTCGACCGCCGCGCGGTGACCTTCCGCACGCTCGCGGTGGCGGCGATGATCGTGCTGACGATCGCGCCGGAAGCGTTGGTCCATCCCAGCTTCCAGATGTCGTTTGCGGCGACGTTGGGGCTGGTGGCGCTGGTTCAGATCGGCATGCCGCATCTGTTTGCCGCGCCGGAGCATTCGGCGACTGCGCGGGCGGCGCTGGGGGGCGGGCGGGAGGTCATGATGCTGGTGCTGGCCTCGCTTGTGGCCGGACTGG
>JBJMTR010000501.1:0-4981 GCA_045811565.1 Bradyrhizobium sp. | reverse complement strand
GTAGAACTACGGATTGGCAGGTCCCGCCAACATCTTATTCGGAGGGTTAAGCGCTTATTTACTCGGCACGTGTTTACTCAAAACAGTTATTTGTTGCGTACGAGTGAGTAACCATGTCCGGTGTTGTCGAGTTGCTTCGCTCGCGTCGCGTGCCGCAGGTCGCGGTGCTGGCGCTGATGTCCGTTGGTTTTGCCGGCTGCAGCGCCGACATGTCGACGCGCCTGTCCCAAAATCCCTTCTCCAATCCCTTTGCCTCGGAACCCCAGGCGACCGGCTCGGTGCCGACGCCCCAGGCGCCTACGCCGCAGGTGGAGCGCCGCGAGCTGCCGCAATATGCGCGGCCGCAATCGCAGTACCAGTCCTCGGCTTTGCCGCCGCCAGCAGTTTCGGCGCCACAGTCCTCTCCGATCGCGAATTCGGGCGTTTCAGGAGGAGGGCGTGGGCTTGGGTCCTATTCGTCGCCGCCGGCTCGCCCGCAGCTTGAGACCACCGCCACTGTCGCGCCACGTTCGGTCGCCGCGACCCATAATGCCGCCGCGCAAGGCGGGACCACGATCATCGTCGGCACCAGCGATACGCTCGATGTGCTGGCGCGCCGCTACAACGTTTCGACCGCCGCGATCCTGCAGGCCAACGGCTATAAGGGCCCGCGCACGCTGTCGCCGGGCCAGCAGCTGATCATTCCGCGCGCGACTGCGACTGCGGCCGCTGCCGCGCCAGCCGTGGCGCCGCCGGCCAGCAAGCCGGTCGCTGCCGGGCCCGCGCCGTCGAGCGTCCATATCGTCAATCGCGGCGACACCCTGCTCAGCATTGCGCGTCGGAATCACGTGCCGGTGGCCGATCTCGCCAAGGCCAATAATCTCGGTCAATCCGCCAAGCTCAGCCTCGGCATGAAGCTGACCGTGCCCGGCGCAAAAACCGCTTCGGTCGCGCCCGCGGCTCCGGCTTCCGCTCCCGCCGCGGCTCCGGCCGCTCCTGCAACGAAGATGGTCGCGACGGTACAGCCGCAAAGCGCCCGGCTGGTTCAGCCGACCGCGAATGTGGACGAGCCGGCTGCGGCGGAGGCTGCTGCGATCAAGCCTGGCGAAGCGACGGGAGCGTTGCCGACCTTCCGCTGGCCCGTACGCGGCAAGGTCATCACCAGCTATGGCGCCAAGACCAACGGCAAGGCCAATGACGGTATCAATTTGGCGGTCCCGGAAGGCACGCCCGTGAAGGCTGCGGAAGACGGCGTGGTTGCCTATTCCGGCAATGAGCTCAAGGGTTATGGCAATCTGGTTCTGGTTCGGCACTCCAACGGTTACGTCACGGCATATGCCCATGCGAGTGAACTGCTGGTGAAGCGCGGCGACACGATCAAGCGCGGCCAGGTGATTGCCAAATCGGGTCAATCGGGTGAGGTGGGCTCGCCGCAGCTTCACTTCGAGATCCGCAAGGGTTCGTCACCGGTTGACCCGCTTCAATTCCTCAACGGGGCGTGAACCCGCGTAAACCGCCGCTTCACTCGATCACCTCGTCGGCGGTGGCGAGCAGCTCCGGCGCGATGGCAATGTCGCGGGCCTTCGCGGTCTTTAGATTGATCACAAGCTCAAACTTGGTCGGCTGTTGGATCGGCAGGTCGCGCGGAGTGGCGCCTCTCAGGACGCGATCGACATAACCGGCCGAGCGGAGGAACAGGTCGGCATAATCGATGCCGTACGACATCAACCCGCCGACTGACGTAAACGAGCGGGTGAAATAGATCGCGGGCAGGCGGTGCAGTGCGGCGGAGCCGAGAATGGCGTCGCGATGCACGATGTTGAAGATGTCAGTCAAGACCAGCAGGCCGGCGTGCCCTTCCTTTGCGAGCGCCTCTGTCACGGCTCCGATCTCAGCTTCGTCGCGGCATGGCGCCGCCCGCACAGCTACTCCGAAAGACGGCGCCGCGTTCTCGATAGCCTGCATCATCAGGCCGGCATATGGTGCAGTCGCCGGATTATACAGCACCGCCACCCGCGCGACGGGCGGCGTCATCTGCGTCAGTATCTCCAGCCATTTGCCGGCCATCAGAGGATTGAAATCACTGAACCCGGTGACGTTGCCACCCGGACGCGCCAGGCTGCCGGCAAATCCTTGGCCGACCGGGTCTGAGACCATCGTGAATACGATCGGGATCGTACTGGTTTGCCGCATGAGTGCCACAACGGATGGGCTGGCTTGTGCCAGCAGGACATCGGGCGCGAGGCCCACCAGTTCCGCCGCGCAGCGGTCGAAAAGTGCGGGGTCACCACCAGCCCAGCGCCAATCGATGCGCAGATTGCCGCTCTCGTTCCAACTGAGCAGACGGAGGCCTTTCGTCAGAGCGGCGCGGTATGCTTCGGCCACGGGGTCGTTAGCGGAATTCGCCATGAGCACGCCGAGCCGGCGCATGCCGTCGCGCGCTGGAGTCTGCGCGCCCAGGGGACCCGAAGCGAGTGTGCCGGCAATCCCGGCAAGAACCGCCCGACGCTTGATCATGAGTTACCCTCGCTGGCGTCGTCTCGCTGCTACAACTTGATCCGGACCCCCAGCCGTCCCGCCAATTCCTGCGTGAACTGCCACGCGACGCGGCCGGAACGGGAGCCGCGGGTGGTCGACCATTCCAGCGCCTCGCGCTCCAGCTCCTCTTCGAGGAGCTTGATGCCGAAATGGGTGCAATAACCCTTCACCATCGAGAGATATTCATCCTGGCTGCAGCGATGGAAGCCGAGCCAGAGGCCAAAACGGTCAGACAACGAGACCTTTTCCTCGACCGCTTCGCCGGGATTGATCGCGGTCGAGCGTTCGTTCTCGATCATCTCGCGCGCCAAGAGATGCCGGCGGTTCGAGGTCGCGTATAGGATCACGTTGTCGGGCCGTCCCTCGATGCCGCCCTCCAGCACCGCCTTCAGCGATTTGTAGGAGGCGTCGTTTCCGTCGAAGGAAAGATCGTCGCAGAACACGATGAAGCGGTAATCGGAAGAGCGCAGCATGTCCATCAGAGCCGGCAGGCTCTCGATATCCTCACGATGAATCTCGATCAGTTTCAACCGATCCGCCGGCTTCCGGTCGATGTTGATATTGGCGTGCGCCGCCTTGACCAGCGAGGACTTGCCCATGCCGCGCGCGCCCCACAACAGCGCATTATTGGCGGGCAGGCCATCCGCGAAGCGTTCAGTGTTCTCGATCAAGATGTCGCGCATTCGGTCAATGCCCTTGAGCAGGCCGAGATCGACGCGGCTGACGCGCGGCACCGGCGCCAGTCGTCCTTCGGGATGCCAGACGAAGGCGTCGGCGGCGCCGAACGACTCAAGCTCGCTCGTTGCCGGGGAGGCGGAGGAAAGGTGGCTGGCGATGGCCTCCAGCGCCTTGGCGATCCGCTCCGCGGCATCGTCCTTGGGCTGGCTTGCCGGACGTTTTGTCGCGGTTTTTGCCTGGTCCCGCGCAGCGGCTTTGGGCGTGGCGCGAGGCGCTGTTTTCGGGAGCTTTTTTGACATTGCGGAGTTCCTGACCGCGCAGCCTTATCGGGCCTTGGCAGGTCTCGCAAGCGGCCTAAATGAGGGTCCGTTAACGTTGCAATTGGGACCGCGGCCGCTATAGTCCGCGCGAATTTGCCCGGACCGGCCCCAGACGCCTTGCGTCGCCGGTCCTTTCCCGTCTCACGAGGATTGTTCGAATGCTGATTACCCCTGCGTACGCCCAGGCTGCAGCCGGTGGCGATGCCAACAGCATGTTGTTTCAGCTGCTGCCGTTCGCTCTGATCTTCGTCATCATGTATTTCCTGATTCTGCGTCCGCAGCAGAAGAAGGTGAAGGACCACGCCGAACTCGTCAAACACATCCGCCGCGGCGATACGGTGGTGACGTCTGGCGGCCTCGTCGGCAAAGTGACGAAAGTGGTCGACGACGACCAGATCGAGTTTGAAATCTCCGATGGCGTTCGCGTGCGGCAGATGCGGCAGATGATTTCGGGCGTGCGCGCCAAGGGCGAGCCGGCAAAGGAAAAGGCCGAGGCCAAGGACGAGACATCCGCGAGCTGATTCAGCGCGCCGCATTCTTCTGAATCTGACGGGTCAACTCGATGTTGTATTTCACGCGGTGGAAGGCGCTGGCGATCATCCTGACGGCGCTGGTGGTGTGCCTTTGCGCCGTTCCGAATTTCTTCCCCGAAGCGCAGGTCAAGAGCTGGCCGGCATGGGCGCAGCGCCGCCTCGTGCTTGGCCTCGACTTGCAGGGTGGCTCCTATCTGCTGCTCGAGATTGATTCCAATTACGTCAAGAAAGAGAAGCTCGACCAGATTCGCGACGATGCGCGCCGCGCGCTGCGCGATGCCAAGATCGGCTACACGGGGCTGGTTGCACGTCCCGACAGTGTCGAAGTCCGCGTCAAAGATACCGACGTGCCGACGGCGCTGGGTAAGCTGCGCGAGCTGTCCCAGCCACTCGGCGGCCTGCTCGGTTCGAGCGGGCAGCGCAGCCTGGAGGTTTCCGAGACCGGCGGCGGCCTGATCCGCCTGACGATCCCGCAGGCCGCGATCACCGAACGCGTCCGGCAGACCATCGAGCAGTCGATCCAGATTGTCGAGCGCCGCGTCAACGAGCTCGGCACCGTCGAGCCGGTGATCCAGCGACAGGGCGCCGACCGCATCCTGGTCCAGGTGCCGGGACTGCAGGACCCTACGCGCTTGAAGGAGCTGCTCGGCAAGACCGCCAAGATGGAATTCCGCATGGTCGATACGAGCGTGCCGCCAGACCAGGCGCAGCAGGGCCGGGTGCCGCCCGAGTCCGAAGTGCTGATGAGTTCGTCGACGCCGAAGATCCCGTATGTCATCAAGAAGCAGGTCCTGGTCTCCGGCGGCGAACTGTCCGACGCCCAGCCGGGATTCGATCAGCGCACCGGCGAGCCGATCGTCAGCTTCCGCTTCAATACGTCGGGCTCGCGCAAATTCGCCCAGGCGACCTCGGAAAACGTCGGGCAGCCGTTCG
>JBJMTR010000500.1:0-5382 GCA_045811565.1 Bradyrhizobium sp. | reverse complement strand
TGTTACCGACACTTGGGCCCGCAAGGGTTATTTGGAAGGCAATAGAATGAGCAAACAGGCCGAATTTGCGGTCATTCTGAAAATGAACCCGATGTTCGCCGATCTGCGGACCGAGGAGCTGCAGCGGCTTGCCGGCCTTTGCCACACGCAGCAGCTCTCCGTCGGCGAGGTGTTGTTCCAGAAGGGCGACGCCGGCGATGCCCTGTTCGGGGTCCGCCGTGGTCAGATTCGCATCGAGACCGGCGCCTCCGACGGCAGCCGGCTGACGCTGAATTTCATGGGGCCCGGCGACCTCTTCGGCGAGGTCGCGGTGCTCGACGGCCAGAGCCGCACTGCCGATGCCACCGCCGGCGAGCCCAGCGAATTATTCGTGCTGCGGCGCGAGGATTTTCTTACGTTCCTCGAGCGCGAGCCCAAGGTCGCGATCAAGCTGATCATGCTGCTGTGTCAGCGGATCCGCTGGCAAAGCGAGCGCATGGAGGAATCCGTGCTGCAGCCGCTGCCGGTGCGCCTGGCCCGCCGGCTCTGCGCGCTGGCCTCCGATTTCGGTTCCGAGGTGCACATCTCGCAGGAGCAGCTCGGCGTCTTCGTCGGTGCCGCCCGCGAAAGCGTCAACCGCCAACTGCAGCTCTGGCGCAAGGACGGCATTTTAGACCTCCAGCGCGGCCGGATTCTCCTGCAGAACATGACCAAGCTGACGGCGGTGGCAAGGAACGAGTAGGGGGCGTTGCCTGCCCATCACTCCGCCGCCGGCGACACCATGGCGGGCGGGCCTTTGGCCGGCGGCTCGTTGCGGTGATCGTCCTTCGCATGCTCGCTCTCGCCATGCGAGACGATGAGCTTTTTGGCGAAGCGCCAGATCAGGGCGCCGATGTCGTCCATCATCATGAACATCGCCGGCACGAATACCAGCGACAGGACGGTCGAGAACAAAAGGCCGCCGATCACGGCGAGCGCCATCGGCGAACGGAATTCGCCGCCGGCGCCGAACGCCAGCGCTGACGGCATCATGCCGGCCGCCATCGCGACCGTGGTCATCACGATCGGACGCGCGCGTTTCATGCCGGCGTCGATGATCGCCACATCGCGCGGCTTGCCTTCGCGGATCGCCTCGACCGCGAACTCCACCAGCATGATGGCGTTTTTGGTGACGATCCCCATCAGCATCAGAATGCCGATCCACACCGGCGTGGTGAGCTGCTTGCCGGTCAACAGCAGGGCCGCGATTGCGCCGCCAATCGACAGTGGTAGCGAGAACAGGATCGTGATCGGCTGCAGGAACGTGCCGAACAACAGCACCAGCACGGCGTAGACCATCATCAGCCCGGCGGTGATCGCGGTGGCAAAGCCTTCCGACAATTCGTTGAGGCTTTCGGCATCGCCCGACGGGCTCACCTTGACCCCCTTCGGCAGGCTCTTCATCACGGGCAGATCGTAGATCATCTTGGTGGCCTCGCCCAGCGCCGCGGTGCCAACCAGGTCGGCCGCGACGGTCGCTTGCCGTTCGCGGTCGTAGCGGTTGATGCTGGTCGGGCCCTGATCGAGCTGGATGTCGGCGACCACTGACAGCGGCACGCCGCCACGTTCGCCGCGCTGGCCGAGCGGTACGCGTAGCTGCTGCAGCATCTGCAGGTCGCCGCGTGCATTGTCCTCGAGTTGCACGCGGATCGGCACCTGGCGGTCGCCAGCGTCGAATTTGGCCAACGCCGGGCCGACATCGCCGATGGTCGCCACGCGAATCGTCTGCGACAGGCTCTCGGTCGAAACGCCGAGCCGCGCCGCCAGTTCTGCGCGCGGCCGGATGCGAAGCTCGGGCCTGTCGAGCGCGGTTTCCGAGATCACATTGGCGATGATCGGAATCCGCTTCATCTGCGTCGCCAGTTCGCTGGCGACGTTGTTGACGATGTTGCTGTCGACCCCGGTGACGACCAGCGAGATCGCGCGCAGGCCGTTTTCGTCAAGGAACCAGAACCGGATATCGGGAACGTTTTCGAGCTCCTGGCCGATCTCGAGTTCGAGCTGTCGCTGGGTGATTTTGCGGCCGGTCTTCGGCGTGTAATTGATGATCAGCGCGGCGCGCCGTACCTCCAGCGTTCCCGGCGGCACCCGGCCGCCGTCGACGAACACGCTTCTCACCTCCGGCCGCTTGCGCAGGCGCGCGACGATTTCCTCGGTGATCTTCTCGGTGTAGGCGAGCTGCGAGCCCGGCGGCAGCTCCATCGCCAGCAGCGAGCGCGCGGTGTCTTGCGCCGGCAGGAAGCCCTGCGGCAACAGCGTGATGCTCCAGATCGAGGCCGCAAAGATGCCGAAGCCGATCAACACGGTGATGAGGTAGTGCTTCACCGACCAGGTCACGAGCTTTGTATAGGCCTGTAAAATGCGCCCGGGCGGCGGATCTTCATGAGGGTGGTCTTTGAGGAAGTAGGCGGCGAGCACCGGCGTGACAAAGCGCGCGGCGAGCAGCGAGAAGAACACCTGCACCGAAACCGTGATGCCGAATTGCTTGAAGAACTGCCCGGCGATCCCCGACATGAAGCTTGCAGGAGCGAAGATCGCGATGATCGTCAGCGAGATCGCTATCACGGCGAGGCCGATTTCGTCGGCGGCCTCCAGCGCCGCCCGATAGGGTGATTTGCCCATCCGCATATGGCGCACGATGTTCTCGATCTCGACGATGGCATCGTCGACTAAAATACCGGTCGACAGGGTGATCGCGAGGAAGCTGACGAGGTTGAGTGAGAAGCCGAGAAGGTCCATCGCCCAGAATGCCGGGAAGATCGACAGCGGCAGTGAGATCGCGGCGATGATGGTTGCGCGAATGTCGCGCAGGAACAACAGCACGACGATCACCGCGAGGATCGCGCCCTCGAACAAGGTCGAGATCGCCGCGTCGTAATTGCCCTTGGTGAAGTCGACCGAAGTATCGATCTGCTTGAGATCGACGTCGGGATAGGCGACCTTCAGCGCATCGATCCGCTTCTGCACGGCGGCGGCGACCACCACGTCGCTGGCGCCTTTGGAGCGCTTGATGCCGAGTGCCACCACGGGTTCGCCGTTGAAACGGGCAAAGGTACGGCGATCGGCGATGGTGTCGGTGACGGTGCCGAGATCGTCGAGCCGCACCTCGCCGCCGCCGAACAGCGGGATCATGGTCCCGGCGAGCTCGTTGAGGGTCTTGGCGCCGGCAAGCGTGCGGATCGCCTGATCGTTCTTGCCGATCTCGGCGCGGCCACCGGCGAGGTCGACATTGGTGCCGCGTAGGGTCTGGCTGACATTGACCGCGGTAAGTCCCGCCGCCTGCAGCCGGTCGGGATCGAGCGACACCAGGATCTCGCGCTCGACACCGCCGATGCGCTCGACCTGGGCCACGCCGCGCACGCCCTGCAGCGCGCGTTTGACCACGTCGTCGACGAAGTATGAGAGTTGCTCGGGTGTCTTGCCGGGCGAAATCGCGGCATAGGTGACGATCGGCAGGCCGATCACGTCGACGCGCTGGATCAGGGGCTCGGTGACGTTTTGCGGCAGATTGGCGCGAACCCGCGTGACGGCGTCCTTGACATCGTTCAGCGCGCGGTCGGTGTTGGTTTCAAGCGCAAACTGGATCGTCGTCACCGACAGGCCGTCGGTGATCGATGATGATATGTGCCGCACGCCTTCGACGCCGGAGACGCCGTCTTCGATAGTCTTGGTGATCTGCGATTCCAGCTCGGACGGCGCGGCGCCGAACTGCGAGACCGCAACCGATATCACGGGAATATCGGCGCTCGGCAGCCGCGTCACCGCGAGCTTGGTAAAGGAAAGCCAGCCCAGCACAAGCAGGATGATCGAGAAGACGATGGAAGGAAGCGGGTTTCGGATCGACCATGCCGAGATATTCAAAGCCATTAGCGTGTCCGCGTGCGATCGAGTTCGTCGGCGAACATGGTCTTGATCTGGTCGCCATCATGCAGCGATGTACCAGCATCGGCCACGACGATTTCGCCGACATCGAGGCCTTCAAGGATTTCCGTTGATGTCTCCGATGTCAGCCCGACCCGCACCCTCCGTGTCTCGACCGTATTGCCCTTGACCACTTGCAAAGTCAGGCGGTCGATCGCGGTGCGCGGTACCGCGACGCCACAGCTGCGCTTGGCGTCGATATTGGCGCGGGCGAACATCCCGACCTTCAGCGACGGATTGTTGGTCAGGGATATCCGGACATGACCGAGTTGGGTGGTGCGGTCGATCTGCGGCGAGATCTGCCGCACCTTCCCGACCAGATCGGGCGCATCGTCGCGGCTGATCCGCACCGTCGCGCCTGGATTGAGCTTCAACAGATGAATGCTCGGCACTTCGGCGTCGAGCTCGATTTCGTTGTTGATGGAAATCCGAAACATCGGCCCGGCCTGCGGCGAGGCCGGCGCGCCGACTGCGGTGCGGACCTCGGTGACGAGGCCCGCGGCCGGCGCGCGCAACGAGATCGGCCGTGATCCGCCCTGTGGCTGCTGCTGTGGCGGTGGAGTGAGCCGCGCCAGTTCCTGATTTTCGGTGACCATGTCGCCCTCGCGGGCGAATAGATCGGTCACCTTGGCTCCTTCCTGGTCGACACCGACCTGCGCTTCGCGGCGCGGCACGATGAAGCCGGTGACCCGCACCATGTCGGAGAAACAGGCATTGGTAGATTTCGTCACGATAACCAGCGCCTGGCCCGGCGTTTCCTTTTCGTCGGGACGGGAGGAACGATGCTCGAACCAGTAATAGCCGACGCCGAGAACGGCAAAGAACGCCACTCCAAGCGCAGGCTTGAGATATTCGGAGAGTCTCATCGCCTGATCAATCCAGACATGATGTCGTGTGAAGCGGGGCGCTTCCAATTACTGTCTGGAGCGGGATCACTGTTCTTCCAATCGTCATCCCGTTCCATCTTTTGTTTGAGCATGATCTCCGCGTAAACGCTTTGCGTTTGTCGCGAGGAAGACAGGTACCCATTTCCGGATCATGCTCCAGAGGGTTTAGCACGGACAAAAAACAAATGCGTCCCGCAGCGATACGAGACGCATTTTAGCCTCAAAACGTCATGCCGCGCCACGCCCCATTACTTGGACGCGGTGGCCTTGTTTTCCATATTCACCACCTGCACGCGGCGGTTTACTTCCGCCAACGGCTGGCTCGGCTCCTTGAGCTTGCTCTTGCCGTATCCGACGGTGACGAGATCGGCGCCGTTGATTCCGTATTTGTCGAGCAGGTAGCGCTTGATCGAATCGGCGCGGCGCTCGGACAGGTCCTGGTTATAAGCCTCGCCACCGGCCGCATCGGTGTGGCCGGCGACCACAAAGGTCGAGCCCTTAAGGTCGGCATTGGAGAGGGCGCGACCCAGGGCCTGGACCGATGGCAACGACTTCG
>JBJMTR010000499.1:0-5185 GCA_045811565.1 Bradyrhizobium sp. | reverse complement strand
GCGAAGTTCGTTGTGGTCAAGAAGCCCGCGACCAAGGCCCGCAAGGGCACCAATCCCTTCACCGGCGAGGAAATGATGTTCAAGGCCAAGCCGGCGCGAAAGATCGTCCGGGCAAGGCCGGTCAAGGCTGCAAAGGACGCCGTGTAGCTGAAAAAAGGCCTCCGGTGACGGGGGCCTTTTTATTTCGCGCTCGCGTCAATGTCAGCCATGGCCTCGCGCTAAACCACCGGTGAGCGGCCGCCATCGACGTTGATGGCGGTACCGGTGCTGTACGACTCCTATTCAGAACCGAGCAAGCAGGCGAGCGAACACCTTCGCCGCTCCGGCGTCGTTGACGCGCACATCGACGTTGCCGAAATCCGCGACGATGTTTCTCGTAAATTTCGAAATATTCCGCACGCTTCGAGACGTCGCAGACGACACGGGGAGTGGCGGTGAATGATTGCAGCGGCGCGTTCTGTTAACGAACGCGTGATCCCAGAAATAACCATCCCGATCAGCCGATGACTTGAGCAGGATTTTTCCTGTTCCCTGCGCTGCAGAATGGCAACGTTGCTATTTCCAAAGCGGGCTTGTCGGAACAGGTCGCTCCGCCAAGATTAAATAAACAAACAATGGAGTCCGGGAGACCACCATGGGCCTGCAAGAAACCAGGATCGAATCGCTTCCCTTTGTAACCGCCGAACTCAACTATCTGGCGCCGACGCCAGGAAAACCCCGCACCTACGCCTACGATCCGCCGCCGGGCGAGCCCAAGTCGACGGTGTTGCCCGAGCCCCACAATGTTCCGATCTTCGACGCGCGCCTGATCGCAAGCAGTCTTTCGCTGGACCGCGAGGGGTTTGCCCTGGTTCGGCACCCGACCGTGATCAAGGATTTCTACAACGATAAAGAGGTGCGAAGCGTCTACTATCCCGCCGTCGAGGCCTTCCTCAAAGCGACGTTGAAAGCAGATCGCGTGCTCATCTTCGATCACACCGTCCGCAAGCGGGTGGAAGGCGCCGCCGATCTCAGAGGCGCCGGTCCGCGCCAGCCGGCGACGCGCGTGCATGTCGATCAGACCGATCTGTCAGGCCGCAACCGCGTCCGCGAGCATCTGCCCGACGAGGCGGACGAACTCCTCAAGGGGCGCGTGCAGGTCATCAATCTGTGGCGCCCGATCCGCGGTCCGGTAAAGGACGCGCCGCTCGCGATGTGCGACGGGCAGAGTGTGGCGCCCGCCGATCTCGTTGCCTCCGACCTGATCTATCCAAACCGCAGCGGCGAAACCTATTCGGTGAAATACAATCCGAACCACCGCTGGTTCTATTTCCCTGACATGACGGCCGACGAAGCGGTGCTATTGAAGTGCTACGATTCCGCGACCGACGGCCGGACGCGGTTCGGACCGCATACCGCCTTCATAGACCCGACAACGCCCCGTGACGCCCCGCCGCGCGAGAGCATAGAGCTGCGAACGCTGGTGTTCCACAAGCACTGATCGGGCCTCGAGTCAGCGATTCGCGTTCGCTGCGCAATGATGATACGCCGTCCCGAAATATCTCGGGATGAGAGGCTTCGTGGACGGCGTTGCGGTCGATGGAGCGGGAACCAGCACCCGCAAGCTAATCTATGCGCTCCTGGCGCTCGCCTCCGGCCATATGCTGTCGACCCTGCTGCGGACGATACCGGCCGTCAGTCTGGATGTGATGGCGGCTGATTTTGCGATGCCGCCGCAGGCTCTCGCGAGCCTGACCTCGATCTATCATTTTGCGTTTGCCGTTTCGCAGATTCCGGTTGGCGCCGCGATGGATCGCTTTGGCGTTCGTCCCGTCTCGCTCACCTTGCTCATTGGAACCATCGTTGGCGCGACGGCGTCCGGCTTCGCAACCGGGCCGGAGAGTTTTCTGTTCGGACAATTTCTGCTGGGCGTTGCGACATCGGGAATGCTGATGTGTCCGATGACGCTGGCTGCAAAACAATTGTCGCCCGCGCGATTTGGCCTGTGGTCCGGTGCAATCCTGTCGATCGGCAACATCGGAATGCTGCTTTCGTCGAGCCCGCTTGCCTGGATCGTCGATCATCTCGGATGGCGGACGGGGTTTTGGATATCGGCGGCCTTCGGCGTCGCGGTGATATCAGCGGTGTTCGCCCTGGTGCCGAAGCAGCCGGCAGAGCATAAGGACAATTCTTCTCCGTTGTCGCAAATGGCCGGGGTCTTGCGTCTCGGTTTGTCCTATCCACTGCGCGGCCTGATTGCTTTGTCGCTGGTCTCGCTGGCGGCATCGCTGGTACTGCGCGGGTTGTGGGGCGGTCCGTGGTTGATGGAAGTCAAGGGCCTCAGCCGCATCGAGGCCGGCAACGAGCTCGGCCTGTTCACGCTGGCGCTGATCGTTGGGCCGCTCTGCATCGGAATTCTCGACCGGAAATTCGGTCACCGGCGCGCGGTGGTTGCTGCAACGCATTTCCTCTCCGCTTTGTTGCTCGCTCTGATGGCTGCCGGCGCGCCGCATTTTCCCGTTTCGGACTTGTTTGGCGTGGCGGTGATGTCGCCACGGTATGACCTCGTCTTGTTCGTCCTGATCGGCTTTGCGATCTCTGCCCAGCCGCTACTCTACGGGATGACCAGGCAGCTTGTTGACGCGCAAAATACCGGCAAGGCACTCTCGGCGATCAACCTGGCCTTCTTCCTCGGCGCTGCGCTGATGCAGTCGGCAACCGGGGTGGTTGCGGCGTTTTATGGATTGCCCGCGGTGCTGCTGTTCATGGCCGCGGCGTTGCTGGCCGGAACGTCGTTGTTTTTGATCTATACGTCGCCGGCGGCAACGATAAGATAGGCCTTAAGGTCGCTATTCCCGGAATAGCGCGTGAATAACAAGGCAAAGATGTCCGCCAAGATCGATCCCATCACCCGGTCCGTCGTCCAGCATCGTCTTAGTTCGATCGTGAGGGAAATGGGCGAAGCGATGCTTCGCACCTCCTATTCGCAGATACTCAATTCCAGCCGCGATTTCTCGCTTGCGATTTGCGATACGCGGGGACGCCTGATCGCGCAGGCCGACCACATCCCGGTTCATGTCGGCGCGCTGCCGTGGGCGACGCTCGCGGTGGAAGAGCGGTTCAAGGACGTGCAGCCGGGTGACGTTATCCTGCTGAACGATCCCTATCATGGCGGCAGCCATCTGCCCGACCTCACGGCCTTCGTTCCGGTCTTTAATGGCGAGAAGCGCCTGCTCTGGACCATCGTTCGCGCGCATCAAAGCGATATCGGCGGTGCTACCCATGGCGGCTACAATCCCGGCGCCACCGAGATCTTTCAGGAGGGATTGCGCGTCCCGCCGGTCAAACTCTACGAGGCCGGACGGCTGCGCGACGATCTGCTCGATCTTTTGGCGCTGAATATCCGCAATCCCCGAGAGTTTCGCGGCGATCTCGCCGCAATGTTGGGGGCGGCCCACCTGGGTGAGCGCCGGGTTTCGCGGCTGTTCGCCGAGTTCGGTGCTGAGGTCGTCGAGGCCGCGATCGAGGCGATCCTCGATACCACCGAGCAACAGACACGTGCCGTAGTGTCGACCTGGAAGGACGGTGTGTTCTACGGCGAGGCGTTTCTCGACGACGACGGCCATGGCCGCAGCGACATCCGGATCGCGGCGAAGGTCACCAAGAAGGGCAGCGAGGTCGAAGTCGATCTTTCCGATTCTGATCTGCAGTCGACCAGTTTTGTGAATTCTTCGCACGCCAACATGCAAGCCGCGGTGGCAATGGCCTTTGCCTATCTGATCGATGCCGACATTCCCAAGAATACCGGTGCGCTGCGCCCTCTGAAGGTGATCGCAAAGCAGGGCACGGTGGTCTGGGCCGACCCGGGCCGGCCGGTGACGCTTTGCACCAGCCATCCCTCGAATGAAATCGTCGAAGCGATCGTGAAGGCGCTGTCGGCATCCTGTCCGGACCGCGCCATGGCCGGCTGGGGCCGCCGTTTTCGGATTGCGATCCAGGGCGAGGACCCGCGCAACGGACGCAATTTCATCTGGCACATGTTTCAGGCGCGTCCCGGCGGCGGTGCATCGTCCGGCGGCGACGGCTGGTCATCGATCGGCGAGTGGCATACGGTCGGCGGCCTCAAGTTCGGCAGCGTCGAAGTTGCCGAAGTGCGCTTTCCGCTGCATTTCCGCCACCACGAATTCCGCGCCGGCTCGGGCGGCGACGGACAGTATCGCGGCGGCCTCGGCGTCGCGCTCGATATGGTGCTGGAAACGGAAAAGCCCGCGCGCGGTAACACCGCCGGCGATGGCGCACGTCACGGCCCCTGCGGCATGCTCGGCGGTGAGGACGGAAAACCGCATCGCTATCGCCTGTTGTCCGAAGGCCGCGAGCCGCGCCTGCTGCGTACCAAGGAGGTCGGCATCGAAATCCGCCCCGGCGATTGCCTGGAAATACGCTCGTCGGGCGGCGGCGGCTGGGGACCGCCGTCGAAGCGGTCGGCAAATGCGCGCGATCGTGATCGCGAGCAGGGCCTGATCGACAATCCCGCGGAGCAGTGTAGCTAACGATGTTCAGAATTGGAGTTGATGTCGGCGGGACCTATACCGATCTGGTTGCGACCGATGAAAGCGGACGAACGGCGTTCGCTAAATCGCCATCCACGCCGGCCGACCAGTCCATCGGCGTCATGGCGGGACTCGAAGAGCTGGCACGGCGGCTGAACCTCACCCGGGCGGAAATGCTCGCCGCGACCGACCGCCTGGTTCATGGAACGACGGTTGCGACCAACGCGCTGCTGGAGCGAAAGGGCGCCAAAGTCGCGCTGCTGACTACCGAAGGCCATCGTGACGTCATCGAGATGCGCGAGGGTCTTAAGCCCGACCGTTACGATTTGCGCTCGCCGCCGCCGGAGCCGCTGGTGCCGCGCGAACGCCGGTTCGGCGTGCGCGAACGGCTCAAGGCCAATGGCGACGCGCTGCTGGCGCTGGATGCCGCATCACTCGGCGAGGCCGTCGCCGCGGTCAAAAATGCCGGCCCCACTTCCGTCGCTGTTTGTTTCCTGCATTCGTACCTCAATCCCGTCCACGAGCTCGCAGCGGTCGAGCACCTCGCGCGGGAGCTGCCGGATATCAGCATATCGCGATCGAGCGATGTGCTGCCGCAGATCAAGGAATATGAGCGCGTCTCGACTACGATCGTAAACGCCTATGTCGAGCCGATC
>JBJMTR010000498.1:0-4038 GCA_045811565.1 Bradyrhizobium sp. | reverse complement strand
GGCCAAAAGTCCGCTGGCGCTGGCCTGCGATCCCGGCATCGACTGCTTTGTCGAACTGATGGGCGGCTCCGGTGATCCCGCGTTCTCGGCCATTGAGGCCGCGCTGAAATCCGGCAAATCCGTCGTGACCGCGAACAAGGCGCTGATTGCCAGGCACGGGCTGCGCCTGGCGAAAGCCGCCGAGAAGCATGGCGGCGCCCTGAACTTCGAGGCTGCGGTTGGCGCGGCTATCCCTGTGATCAAGACGCTGCGCGAGGGCCTCGCCGGCACCGGCGTCAATCGCGTCTACGGAATCCTCAACGGCACCTGCAACTACATCCTGACGCGGATGGAGCAGGAAGGCCTGTCGTTTGCCGAATGCCTGAAGGACGCCCAGCGCCTTGGCTACGCGGAAGCCAATCCGTCCTTCGACGTCGATGGCCACGACACCGCGCAAAAGCTTGCGATCCTCGCGAGCCTCGCCTTCGGCACCAAGGTCGCGCAGAGCGCGGTCTATGTCGAAGGCATTTCCTCGATTGCGCCGGAGGATCTGCGCGCGGCCGAGGAACTCGGTTATCGCGTGAAGCTGCTGGGCGTTGCCGTGCGCACCGCGAAGGGCATAGAGCAGCGCGTGCATCCGACCATGGTGCCGAAATCATCCTCAATTGCACAAGTGATGGGCGTCACCAACGCGGTGACCATCGACGGCGAGGGCATTCCGCCGATCACGCTGGTAGGGCCAGGCGCCGGAGGTGCGGCAACTGCATCGGCCGTGGTGGCCGACATCGCCGATGTCGCGCGCGGCATCCGCGCGATGCCGTTCGGCCGCCCCGTGGAGCGTTTGCGCGCGACCGCTAAAGCTCCAATGGAGCGCCATGAGGGCGGCTATTACATCCGCCTGATGGCGCGCGATCTCGCCGGCACGGCCGCAACCATCGCGACCAGGCTAGCGGAACAGAAGATTTCGCTGGAATCGATCGTGCAACGCCATCCCGACGGCGTCGATCTGAACGGCACGGCCAAAAAGGCTTCACCGGTTCCCGTCATTCTGATTACCTATGCGACCAGCGAGGACGCCGTCTATCGCGCGCTGGACGCCGTGCAGCGCGACAAGGTTATCAGCGGCCGGCCGCAGGTGATACGCATCGAGAAGAATCAGCCGGCGCCCTAAAGTAGTCACGTGTTGGGCGAATGCTTACGGGCCGGTGTCCGTCAAGAAGCTTGTCTAAGGAGTGTAAAGAGATGTCGACCCATATTTCCGTTCCGCCGCAGCTACTGCTCGAGCGCATCCTCACGCTCGAAATTGTGCGGGTGACGGAGCGCGCCGCGGTATCGGCGGCGCGGCTGCGCGGCCACGGCCAGGAGAAGGCCGCTGACCAGGCCGCGGTCGACGCGATGCGGCGCGAACTCAACAAGCTGCCGATCGAAGGCACCATTGTGATCGGCGAGGGTGAGCGCGACGAGGCGCCGATGCTGTTCATCGGCGAAAAGGTCGGGCTCAATGCCGGCCCGCAGGTCGATATCGCGGTCGATCCGCTCGAAGGCACCACGCTGTGTGCCAAGAACATGCCGGGCGCGATCGCGACGATGGCGGTAGCCGACAGCGGCACCTTGCTCCATGCACCTGACGTGTACATGCAGAAACTCGCAATTGGTCCCGGCTATCCCAAGGGCGTTGTTGAACTTGATGCTACTCCCGCCGACAACGTTCGCCGACTGGCCAAGGCGAAGGGTGTCGATCCTTTCGCAATCACGGTTCTGGTGCTCGATCGCCCGCGCCACGCCGATATCATTGCCGGCGTACGCAGCACGGGTGCCGCGGTTCGCCTCATCACTGACGGTGATGTGGCGGGCGTCATCCATTGCGCCGATCCGGACAATACCGGCGTCGATATGTATATCGGCACCGGCGGCGCGCCCGAAGGCGTGCTGGCGGCGGCGGCGCTGCGCTGCATCGGCGGCCAGATGGAATGCAGGCTGATCCTCGACAGCGAGGAGAAACGCGACCGCGCGCACAAGATGGGCGTCACCGATCCGAGGATGATTTACGGCATCGAGGACATGGTGAAGGGCGACTGCCTGTTCGCCGCCACCGGCGTTACGACCGGCTCGCTGCTAACAGGCGTCAAGTTCCGCAAGGATGTCATCGAGACTGAGACCGTGGTGATGCGCTCTGTCACCGGCACCGTGCGCTACATCAAGGCCGAGCATCGGCAGCTGGATAAATTCCATCTGGATTGAGCGTGCGGCACCATCGACAAGATCGTCATTCCGGGGGGCGCGTAGCGCGAGCTTTGATGTGCAATTGCACATCAGAGAGTCCATAAGCACCATCGTGAGTATGGATTCCGGGCCTGCGCCTGGCGGCGCATCCCGGAACGACGAAGATAGAGACCAAAAAAACAAAAGGGAGCGCCCATGTCTGATGTCTCCGCGGTGAAGGCGCTGGTGTTCGACGTGTTCGGCACCGTGGTTGACTGGCGCACCAGCCTGATCGCGGATTTCACCAAATGGTCGGAAAAACGTGGGATCAAGGCCGACTGGACTGCGTTGGTCGACGGCTGGCGCGCGGTGTATGCCGCCTCGATGGATGAGGTGCGCAAGCATCCTGAGCGCGGTTATGTCATCCTCGACGTGCTGCATCGTCGCTCGCTGGAGAAGCTGGTCGAGCAACTCTCGATCAAGGGACTGACCGACGCCGACCTGCATTACCTGACGATGGGCTGGCACCGTTTGCATCCATGGCCGGACGGCGTGCCCGGACTGACGCGGCTGAAGGCGAAATACATCATCTCGCCGCTCTCAAACGGCAATGTGGCGCTGCTCACCAACATGGCGAAGTTCGCGGGGCTGCCGTGGGACCTGATCATGTCAGCCGAACTGTTCGAGCACTACAAGCCCGATCCGGAAACCTATCTCGGTGCGGCAAAACTGCTCTGCCTGCCGCCGGAGCAGGTGATGATGGTGGCCGCGCATAATCACGATCTGAAAGCCGCGCAGAAACTGGGATTGAGGACCGCGTTCGTCGCGCGGCCCACCGAATACGGCCCCTTGCAGAAATACGATTTCGAGGCCAAGGGCGACTGGGACATCGTCGCCAGGGATTTTGGCGGGATCGCCGAACGGATGGGCTGCTAGCTGTTTTCGTGAGACCGCATCGCTCGCGCGCGTCTCGAAGGATGGGCCACATCGGGGCTTCATGGTTCTCCCGGCGATGCGAAGCATCGAGAATGGAACTTTTCGCATTCTTTTCCCACGAAAAATGAGAAAAATGGGCCGGCATCGCTCCGCCATTGCCTCTCCTTGGGGGCAGGATGGGCAGGAATGATTCGGTCTTCATCCTGCGCGCGCTTCCTGTCCGCTGAGAGCATCATGACGCTTCCCGCATCCGCCTTCCCTGTCGAGCTGCCGCCGGCGTTTCTTGGCGTCGCACGGTCGCTGACCGGCAAGCTCTGGCGCGACCGGCTCGATAGCCGCGGCGCGGCGCGCTCGCTGGCGATCGTACAGCGCTACCAGTTGCCGGAAATGCTGGCGCGGGTGCTGGCCGGGCGAGACGTCGAGATCGACGCGGTGCAAGACTTCCTCGATCCGACCATCCGCAAATTGATGCCCGATCCCCACACCGTAACGCAAATGGAGACGGCTGCGAAACGCATTGCCGATGCGGCGGCGAGCGGCGAGAAGGTCGCGATCTTCGGCGATTACGATGTCGATGGCGCTACCTCGGCGGCGCTGCTCGCCTGGCATCTCCGCCATTGCGGGCTCGATCCGCTGATCCATATTCCCGACCGCCTGTTCGAAGGTTATGGCCCCAACACCGAGGCCGTGCGCGCGCTGGCGGCCAAGGGTGCGACATTGCTGGTTACCGTCGATTGCGGCACCACGAGTCTTGAGCCGCTGGCGGAGGCGCGGCGGCTCGGCATGTCCGTGGTCGTGATCGATCATCACCAGTGCGGCGAGGAACTGCCCGAGGTCGATGCGCTGGTGAATCCGAACCGGCCTGACGATCTCTCGGGCCTTGGCCATCTCGCGGCGGTCGGTCTCGTGCTGGTCACGTTG
>JBJMTR010000497.1:0-9265 GCA_045811565.1 Bradyrhizobium sp. | reverse complement strand
GTTGAACGAGGCCACCTGCCACTGGCCGGTCGGCGATCCCTCCAGCCCGGAATTCTTCTTCTGCGGCGGCAAGGCGCTCACCGGCCTGCCCTACTGCGCCCACCACTCCCGCGTCGCCTATCAGCCGGCCGCCGACCGCCGTCGTCAACATCCGAAGCCGCCGACGCGGTAAGGCGTGCGCATACAAATGTCGTCCCCGCGCACGCGGGGACCCATAACCGCAGTCGTTCGCGGTTCTGGCTCGCCGGTGCTCGAGCTCGTTTCAAGATTCAACATCGGTGGTTATGGGTCACTGCTTTCGCAGGTACGACGTCCAAAAATGATTGCGCCGTCCCTTACTCCACCTTCGCGAACCGATCATCCAGCGCGTAGCCGGCACCGCGCACGGTGCGGATCGGATCCTGCTCGCGGCCGGGATTGAGTAGTTTGCGCAACCGGCCGATATGCACGTCCACGGTGCGCTCGTCGATATAGATGTCGCGGCCCCACACGCTGTCGAGCAGTTGCTCGCGGCTGAACACGCGACCGGGATGCTCGAGGAAAAACTCCAGCAAACGATACTCGGTCGGGCCGAGATCAATCGGCCGGCCGGAGCGGGCGACGCGGCGCTTTTCGCGGTCGAGCTCGATATCGCCATAGGTCAATACCGTGGCGAGGCGCTCAGGGCTCGCCCGCCGCAACAGCCCCTTCACCCGCGCCAACAATTCCGGCACCGAGAACGGCTTGACGATGTAGTCGTCGGCACCGGTCGCCAGCCCCCTGACGCGTTCGCTTTCCTCGCCGCGGGCGGTCAGCATGATGATCGGCAGCTGCCTGGTCTCCGGCCGCGCCCTCAAGCGGCGGCACAGCTCGATGCCTGATAGGCCCGGCAGCATCCAATCCAGCACGATCAGGTCGGGAACGCGTTCCTTCAATCTCGTGTCGGCGTCATCGCCGCGGCCGACGGTCTCGACGTCGTAACCTTCGGCATCGAGGTTGTAGCGCAACAGCATCGTCAGCGCTTCCTCGTCTTCGACCACCAGAATGCGTGCGCTCATCGGCGAAAGCCTTCTCCAGTTAGTTACCAGGGACCGTCGTGGCGAACGTGGTCATGTCGCCCTTCGGGCGTTTGTCGAGGATCTGCTGGCCCTCGATCATGTAGAACACGGTCTCCGCGATATTGGTGGCATGATCGCCGATCCGCTCGATGTTCTTGGCGCAGAACATCAGGTGGATGCAGAACGAGATGTTGCGCGGATCTTCCATCATGTAGGTCAAGAGCTCGCGGAACAGCGAGGTGCAGATGGCGTCGACTTCCTCGTCGCCTTTCCAGACATTCATCGCGGCCGGCAGATCGTGCGCCGCATAGGCATCGAGCACCGATTTGACCTGCGACAGCACGAGATCGGTCATGTGTTCGAGGCCGCGGATCAGTTTTAGGGGCTGGAAATCGCTTTCCAGCGCCGCCACCCGCTTGCCCATGTTCTTGGCGAGGTCGCCGATCCGTTCGAGATCGGTGGCCACCCGCATGGCGCCGACGATCTCGCGCAGGTCCACCGCCATCGGCTGGCGCCGCGCGATGGTCAGCACCGCGCGTTCCTCGATGACGCGCTGCAGGCTGTCAATTTCGATATCGGCGGCGGCGACCTGCTTGCCGAGCGCGACGTCGCGGCGGATCAGCGCATCGACAGATTCGGTGATCATGCGCTCGGCACGACCACCCATCTCGGCGACCAGCCGGGTCAGTTCCTGCAGATCGCTGTCAAACGCCTTGGCGGTATGTTCGGAAACCATGGTGTTTCTCCTCAGCCAAACCGGCCGGTGATGTAGTCCTGGGTACGTCGATCACTCGGCGAGGTGAAGATCTTGCTGGTCTCGTCGAATTCGATCAGCTCGCCGAGATACATGAAAGCGGTCTTGTCCGAGACCCGTGCCGCCTGCTGCATGTTGTGGGTGACGATGGCGATGGTGTAGTCCTCCGCCAGTTCCTGGATCAATTCCTCGATCTTGGCTGTGGAGATGGGGTCGAGCGCCGAGCACGGCTCGTCGAACAGGATCACCTCGGGGCGAACCGCCACGGTGCGGGCAATGCACAGCCGCTGCTGCTGGCCGCCGGAAAGGCTAAGCCCGCTGGCATTCAGCTTGTCCTTGACCTCATTCCACAGCGCGCCGCCGCGCAGCGCCTTCTCGACCCGGCCGTCCATCTCGGATTTGGAAATCTTCTCATAGAGGCGGATGCCGAACGCGATGTTCTCGTAGATCGTCATTGGAAACGGCGTCGGTTTCTGGAACACCATGCCTACCCGTGCCCGCAACAGATTGAGATCGAGCTTGGGGTCGAGGATGTTGGTCTGGTCGAGCATCAGCTGACCTGTCGCACGCTGTCCCGGATAAAGATCGTACATCCGGTTGAAAATGCGCAGCAAGGTCGATTTGCCGCAACCGGACGGCCCGATGAAGGCAGTGACGCGATGGGCGCCCAGCGTCAGGCTGATGTTCTTCAGCGCATGGTGTTCGCCGTAATAGAAGTTGAGGCTGCGCGCCATCACTTTCGGCGGCGCTTCCAGCAACGCCACCTGGGGAACAGGCCCGCTCGCGCTGCTCATCGACACAGAGATATTGGTCATTTTGCTGTCCTCTCGGCGCCAAGGATGCGGGCGCCAATATTCAACGCGAGTACCGTCAGGGTGATCAGCAAGGCCCCGCTCCAGGCGAGCTGTTTCCAGTAGGCGTAGGGGCTTTGCACGAAGTTGTTGATGGTCACCGGCAGGTTGGCCATTGTCTTGGTCAGGTTGAGGCTGAAGAACTGGTTGGAGAGCGCGGTGAACAACAGCGGCGCGGTTTCGCCGGCGACACGCGCGGTCGCCAGCAGCACGCCGGTTATCAGGCCGGAGCGCGCGGCGCGGTAGGCGATCCGTTTGATGACAAGGGAGCGCGGCAGGCCAAGGGCGGACGCCGCCTCGCGCAACGGATTGGGCACCAGCAGCAGCATGTCCTCGGTGGTGCGCACCACCACGGGAATGACGATCACCGCCAGCGCCAGGCAGCCCGCGAGCGCGGAGAAGCCGCCCATCGGCACCACGACCGCGCCGTAGATGAACAGGCCGATGATAATTGACGGCGCGCTGAGCAGAATGTCGTTGATGAAGCGAATCACCGAGGTGAGGCGGTCATGCTTGCCGTATTCGGCGAGATAGGTGCCGGCGAACAGGCCGAGCGGCGCACCGATGCCGACGCCGATCACGGTCATGATGATCGAGCCGGTGATCGCGTTCAGCAAGCCGCCTTCGGTCGATCCCGGTGGCGGGGTGTTTTCTGTAAAGAGTTGCAGGCTCAGTCCCGCAACTCCGTTGAAGAACAGGGTGATCAGGATCAGCGCCAGCCAGGTGACACCGATCAGCGCGGCCGCGACGCACAGCCCGCGAATGATGAGGTCGTTGCGGCGGCGGGATTTGTAGATCGGATTCACGGCTCAGTTCCCCGCCTTCTTTTCCAGCCGCATCAGCATCAGCCGTGCGGCGGCGAGAACGAAGAAGGTCAGCACGAACAGCAATAGCCCGAGCAGGATCAGGCCCGATTGATGCAGCCCATCGCTCTCGGCGAATTCTGAGGCGATCGCGGCGGAAATTGTCGTGCCCGGCGCGAAGATCGACGATGAGATACGGAACGAATTGCCGATGATGAAGGTCACCGCCATGGTTTCGCCGAGCGCCCGGCCCAAGGCCAGCATGATGCCGCCGATCACGCCGACACGGGTGTAGGGGATCACCACGTTGCGGACGACTTCCCAGGTGGTGCAGCCGACGCCATAGGCAGCTTCTTTCAGCACCGGCGGCACGGTCTTGAAGACATCGACCGAAATCGCGGTGATGAACGGCAGCACCATGATCGCCAGGATCAGCGCCGCATTGAACAGGCTAAGATAGGACGGCGGGCCGGCGAACACCGCGCTCACCAGGGGCACGCCATCAAACAGGCGGATCATGAACGGCTGGAATGTATTGGCGAGGAACGGCCCGAGGATGAAGAAGCCCCACATGCCGTAGATGATCGAGGGGATTCCCGCGAGCAGTTCGACGGCGATGCCGATCGGACGCCGCAACCATTGCGGGCAGAGTTCGGTGAGAAAAATCGCAATACCGATGCCGACGGGAATGGCGATCATCATCGCGATCGCTGAAGTGATCAGCGTGCCGTAGATCGGACCAAGCGCGCCGAGCACCGGCGGATCGGCCGATGGTGCCCAGCGCTGCGTCCACAGGAAGGAAAGGCCGTATTCCCTCATCGCCGGCCAGGCACCGACGATCAGCGAAAGAATGATGCCGCCAAGAATCAAAAGCACCGAGATCGCGCAGGCCCGCGTGATCCAGTAAAAAGTAACGTCACCGAGCTTGAAGGCGCTGAGCGCCCTGGCGCGGTCGTAAGGTCCGGCGGCTTCCATCACGTCGCTCTGAACGGCCATGTCTGCCACGCCAGCCCCCTGTCTTACTTACTTCAAGGCCGCAAGAAAGTCGCTTCTGGTTTGAGCGATCTTTTATCTCCGGCGTCATCCCGGGATGGCCCCGAGGGCAAGGCCCGGAATCCATCCTCCCGATCGTGGGTATTGATTCTCTGAAGTGCAATTGCACATCGTTCTCGCTCGCTAAGCGCAAAATTGAAGTCAATTTTGTCGCGAGCTCGCGCCCCGGAATGACGGAGCGCGAGGTCAGGTGCAGCGGACCTCAGCTCTTGATCTCAGCGGACCAGGTCTTCTCGATCAGCTTGACCACCGAATCAGGCATCGGAATGTAATCGAGCTCTTCCGCCATCTTGTCGCCCTTCTCGAACGCCCATCTGAAGAACTTGATGGCTTCCTGCGAGGCCGTCTTGTCGGTCGCATCCTTGTGCATCAGGATGAAAGTCGCCGCGGTGATCGGCCATGACGCTTCGCCGGGCTGGTCGGTGAGGATCACGTAATAGCCGGGAGCCTTCGCCCAGTCGGCGTTGGAGGCTGCGGCTTGGAAGGCGGCAACGGTCGGCTCCACGATCTTGCCGGCCTTGTTGATCAACGCCGCGTAGGTGAGCTTGTTCTGCTTGGCGTAGGCATATTCGACATAGCCGATCGCGTTCCTGGTCTGGCCGATGTTGCCGGCAACGCCTTCGTTGCCCTTGGCGCCGACGCCAACCGGCCACTCCACCGCGGTGCCCGACCCGACCTTGGCCTTCCAGTCGGCACTCGCCTTCGAGAGATAGTCGGTGAAGTTGAACGTGGTTCCCGAACCGTCGGAGCGGCGCACCACGGTGATGGCCTCAGACGGCAGCTTGAGTTTCGGATTGAGCTTGGCGATCGCAGGATCGTCCCACTTGGTGACCTTGCCGAGATAGATGTTAGCGAGCAGTTCGCCCGAAAGCACCAGTTCGCCCGGCTTGATGCCTTCGAGGTTCACCACCGGCACGATCGCGCCCATCACCATCGGCCACTGCACGAGCCCGTCTTTTTCGAGCACCTCGTGCTTCAGAGGCGCGTCGGTGGCGCCGAACGTCACGGTCTTGGCCTGGATCTGCTTGATGCCAGCGCCGGAGCCGATCGACTGATAGTTGAGGCCGTTGCCGGTTTCTTTTTTGTAGGCGTCGGCCCATTTCGAGTAGATCGGGAACGGGAAGGTCGCGCCCGCGCCGGTGATATCGGCAGCGAAGGCTGACGTCGACGCGGCGACCAGGCCGGCAGCGACGATTGTCTTGATGAAATTCATGGTGGTCTCCATTGCTGAGCGAAGCGCCTGATAACGCCCGATTGCGCTCGCGCCGGTCCGTTTAGGAGCGGCCGATGCTGCTTTTACGAAGCTTCGATGACAGCTCGATGACAGTCACAAGCTATTGAAACAGCTTGTCTTTAGGCCGCCGCCGGCGGCTTCGCCTGGGGAAAACAGGCGGTAAATGTCGCGCCGTTTTTCGGCACGCTTTCGATCAACAGACGGCCGCGATGGCGGTTAAGAATATGTTTAACCAAGGATAAACCGAGGCCGGTTCCGCCCTGGGCCCGGCTGTCGCCGACATCCACCCGATAGAACCGTTCAGTGAGCCGCGGCAAATGTTCCGGCGCGATGCCGGGACCGAAATCGCGCACCATGACGCGGACTTCCGGCGTGCCTTCGCCCGACGCCGACTGGATCAGGGAGACGATCACCTTGCCGCCGGAAGCGCCATATTTCAGCGCGTTCTCGATCAGGTTTTCGAACAGCCGCAGCAGTTCTTCGCGATCGCCTGCGATCGTCACGGTCGTTTCCGGCAGGTCGATCTCGATCACGACCTGACGTTCGCGCGCCAGCGACTCCAGCCCGTCCGCGACCTGGCGGATGATGGGGACGAGATCCAGACACGTGTCAGGGCGGACATGGGCGGAGAGTTCGACCCGTGACAGCGACAACAGATCGTCGATCAGCCGCGCCATGCGCGTCGCCTGCGTGTGCATGATGCCAAGGAAGCGCTCGCGCGCCTTCGCATCGTCCTTGGCAGGACCCTGTAGCGTATCGATGAAGCCAGACAACGCGGCGAGCGGCGTCCGCAGTTCGTGGCTGGCATTGGCGACGAAATCGGCGCGCATTTCCTCGACCCGGCGCAGCGGCGTCTGGTCGTGAAAAGTCATCAGCATGCATTTCTCAGTGCCGCCGAACAGCGTGGGCACCGGCACCGGCGTGATCATAAGTTCCATCCAGCGGTCGACCGGCACGTGGTCGAGATAGGTCGCGCGGCGCGGCTCGGTGGTCGCGATGGCTTCGCGCAGCGCGGTGATGATTTCCGGCGAGCGCAGCGCAAACTGCGCGAGCTCGTTCTTGCGCAGCGCCGGCGCCAGCTGCGCGGCGGCGGCATTGAGATGAATGACGCGGCCGGCGCGGTCGAGCAGCACCGCCGGATCCGGCATGCCGGCGACCACGGCGCTGACGGCGGCGGCTTCGACCGGGTTGACGCTGCGGACATCGTCGCGCGAGGCGGCTGGATCATGCAGCCGCCACGGCACCAGGGCGGCAGCGGCGATGCAGATGAAGACCGCCGCCGCGCGAACGAGCGCCAGATCACCGAGCGCCACGAGCACACTGACCGAAAGGCCCGCGGCGAGCAGAATGATGGCCGAATGCCGCAACCGGTCCGGCCAGGGCGAGAAGATGGAGGAAGAAGAATCGTCTATTGCCATCGCGCCGGTTTCTTCCCGCTCAGAAAACGCTTTGGGCCGTATGGTCAGGCGCCGGTATCGCCGCGCTCGCGCACATAAACGGCCTCGTGTCTCGGCTTGGCGTCGGGGCCAGGTGCCAACTGGCGCAGCCGCTTGAGTCGCGCACCGACGATAACTTCACGAAACGTCAGCAAGATTACAGATAGGACAAATGGCGCAACATAATAGAGCAGGCGGAACAGCAGCATTCCCCCGAGCAGGTCCTCCCGGTCCATCTGCCAGAGCCCTACCAGCATGGCGGCGTCGAACACCCCGAGCCCGCCGGGGGAGTGGCTGGCGAAGCCCAGAAGCGTCGCCGAAACGAAGATGACCGCGACCACAACGAAACCGAGATTGGGCTCATCCGGCACCAGCACGTACATCGCCAGCGCGCAGAAGCCGAGGTCGACAATGCCGATGCAGATCTGCAGCAGCGTCAGCGGACCGCCCGGCAGCGTCACGGTCCACGGCCCACGGCCGACCGCCCGCGGCTGGGTCCAAACCCAGACCACATAGGCCACCAGCGCGACGATGATCGCCAACGCCGCCACGCGGTTAAGCCACGGCGGAAGCTGATCGACGGAGGCGGCGGCTTCCGGATGCCAGGCAATGCCCATTCCCAGCACCGCGGCGTTACCGAGCCAGAAGGTCAGTCCGGCGAGAAAGCAGATTTTGGCGACGTCGATCGCATTCAATCCCCACGCCGAATAAATCCGATAGCGCACCGCGCCGCCGGTGAAGACGCTGGCGCCGACATTGTGTCCGATCGAATAAGAGGTGAAAGCGGCGAGCGCATTGACGCGGTAGGGGACATGGGCATGGCCGATCGCGCGGACGGCAAACAGATCGTAGAAGGTCAGCGTGAAATAGCCGGCCGCCACGAACAGCGCCGCTAACGCGATCTGGCGCGGCTCGGTGCTCTTGATGGCCTCGATCACCTCGTTCGAATCGATGCCCCGAAGCATGTGGTAGAGCACGTAGCATGCGATCCCGATGACCGTGATGCTGACCATAACGCCCAGCTTGTGCAGGATTTGCCTCTGGCGCAGCAACGAGATCGCCCTGCGTATTGCTTCCAGCATCTAGACCTCGAATTGCGATCCCGCGACGACGGCTACCGGGCGAACCCCGCCGACGCTCCGCTGTTCCTTAACCCCTCTCGTAGCGCGTTTTGGGCCGGAGTGGAATTCGCCTGACGACGATAAAACGCGCTTCTTCAACATATTAGGAGGAATGGATGACAGCGGAGGCACAGTTTTGCTGCATTCTCGTCGGACGGGCAAGGTCCTGACAGGTTGGACGGTTGAAAAACTCTCAAGACGCTGGCGTGCTGCGCGAAATCACCCAGTCGCGCAGCCACGTTCCCACGGCGCAGCCGCAAAGATAGAGCGCGAACATGATCAGGCCGAGGTCGAGCCAGTAGCCAAAGCGGCCGGGGACGACCCGCGCCAGGGCTAAGGCGACCAGCACGACCGCCAGGGCCGCAAGCCATCGTGACTGCTTTTTCGAGATACCCTGGCCGCGGTGCACCACCGATATCCAGCCCATGGCCAGGCCGAGCAGCAGCGACGCCAGGAGCCAGCCCAAAGAGAATGTCGCAAGATAGGCCATCGTCACTTCACCACAAAATCGATGCGGCGGTTCTGCGCCTTGCCATCTTCAGTCTCATTGCCGGCGATCGGCTGGGTGCTGCCATAGCCGACCGGCATGAACCGGTTGGCCGGCAGTCCCGCTCTGACCAGATAATCGGTCACCGCCTGCGCGCGCTTTTCCGAAAGCGCCTGGTTGGCATTTTCCTCGCCATCGCTGTCAGTATGCCCGGCGATCTCGATGGTGGCGTTCGGACAGCGCAGCGCCGTCTCGACCAGACGGTCGAGAAGCCCGGCGGAATCCGCGACGATGTCTGCCTTGCCAGATTCAAAGCGGATCCTTCCCTTGGACAGCAAGTCCGCAAATAGCTGCTGGCATACGGTCGCATCAACCGGCGCCGCCGCCGGCTTGACCGATATTTCAGCCTTGTACTGCCAGCCCTGCGGAAAATCGTTGCCCAAGCCGGCGCGGATCTGGTTGGCCGCGGCGTCATAGAGCGCGTCGCCC
>JBJMTR010000496.1:0-3764 GCA_045811565.1 Bradyrhizobium sp. | reverse complement strand
CCTCGCTGCTCGCGATCCTGCTTCTCAAACCCTGGCGCAAGACGGTGGTTGCGAAATCTCAGGCCTCTGTCTGATCGCACCGATCGGGTTCTACCGAGAAGGCGCGCTCATCCTCCGGGATGGGCGCGTTTTCTTTTTGGCCAATCATCTGGCATACCTGAAGGCCTTTTCGTACTGATCCAGCGGCCGCGCCACACCCGAAGCCTGGCTTCCAGCACTCGCATAAACGTCAATAATACTGCCCATTTCTTGGCTCGTTGAGAGCGCGGGACATTTCCGCGTTTCACCGTTGACATTTGGCATTATGTATACCAGAGTTGAGGCGGATAGTTGAACCAAGGAGGTTGCCATGCAAGTCGGAGATGTCCTGCGCAAGAAAGCCGCCCGTGTTGCAACGGTTCGCATGAACGAGACCGTCGCCATTGCCGCGCAATTGATGCGCGCAGGCAATATCAGCGCTCTGGTCGTAAAGGATGTCGTCCGCACTGAAGGCAACACCGCCGTTGGCATGTTCACCGAACGCGATGTCGTGCGTGCGATCGCACAGCATGGCGCGGCCGGCGCCAATCTCAAAGTTTCGCAATTGATCTCGGTGCAGCAGCTGGTGTCCTGCAGTTCGACTGATGCGCTCGAACATGTTCGCCGTCTCATGAACAAGCACCATATCCGCCACGTGCCCGTCATCGACAATTACAGCCTGATCGGCGTCATCAGCATTCGCGATATTTCGACCGCGTGCGGCGAGGAAGCAAGCGCCAGTCAGGCCGTCCCCGCCTGACAATAGTTCGGAGCCTCAGCACCAATGCGTCGGCCTGAGACGTGCTCGGCCGGCGCACCATCGGTGCTGGAATAATCAACCACCGGGCTTGCGAAAGATCCCGAACGCCGCATCGAGGGCGCGCGCAAGGTCGGCGCGCACAAGACCTCGATGCTGCAGGATCTCGAGCGCGGCCGCCTGATGGAGATCGATCCGCGTACGCGGCATTCTCAATGGTGCGGAACGTCAGAACTACCCGTTGCCGGTGTGATCTTCAGCGCGCAGCAACTCGTCAGCAAGATCTCCCACGACATGACACTGCTGCCCGGCGATTTGATTTGTTGCGGGACATCGATCGGTGTCGGCGTCATGAAGGAGCCCGCCGACACGATCACCGTCGCGATCGACGGCATTGGCGAGTTGACCAGCGAATATCGGCAGTAGGCCGCACCACCCGCCAGGGTCGGATTTATGATGGAATTATCCGTCCCGCGGAAAGAAGAGCCCTGGTTTTGCATGATGCGTTGCCCTGTGTCCCAAAGCGCCCCGTAGACATTTGCAGGGTGTAACGGCATCCTGCCCTCGAAATCTCACAAACGCGCGGGGCCGTCCGCGGGCGCGTATTCCGCAAAAGTGGGAAACGGTTTTGCGATCGGAATACGCGTAAGATAATAGGGAGGCGCATTTCCATCGGAAATGCGCCTGGAAACAGAGGGCAGATATGATCAAAACGCGGTTTACCGAACTCGTCGGCGTCGAGCACCCGATCGTGCAAGGCGGGATGCAATGGGTCGGACGCGCTGAACTGGTCGCGGCCGTCGCCAACGCCGGCGCCCTCGGCTTCATCACCGCCCTCACTCAGCCCACGCCGGAAGATCTCGTCAAGGAAATCGCACGCTGCCGCGGCATCACCGACAAGCCGTTCGGCGTCAATCTGACCATCCTGCCTTCGATCAAGCCGCCGCCCTACGCAGAATATCGTCAGGCCATCATTGAGAGCGGCATCAAGGTGGTCGAGACCGCCGGCAACAAGCCGCAGGAACACGTCAACGAATTCAAGAAGCACGGTGTCAAGGTCGTGCACAAATGCACCAGCGTCCGCCACGCGCTGTCGGCGGAGGGTCGACGCGATCTCGATCGACGGGTTTGAATGCGCCGGTCATCCTGGCGAGGACGACACCCCCGGCCTGATCCTTATTCCCGTCGCCGCCGGCCGGGTCAAGATTCCCATGATCGCCTCGGGCGGTTTCGGCGATGGCCGCGGCCTGGTCGCCGCGCTGGCGCTCGGCGCCGAGGGCATCAACATGGGCACACGCTTCATGTGCACCAAGGAAAGCCCGATCCATCAACTGGTAAAGGAGCGCATTGTCGCCAATGACGAGCGCGAGACCGAGCTGATCTTCCGCACCATGCGCAACACCTCGCGGGTCGCAAAGAACGCGATCAGCACCAAAGTGGTCGCGATGGAGAGGGAAGGCGCGAAATTCGAGGATGTACGCGAGCTCGTCGCCGGCGCGCGCGGCAAGATGGTCTATGCCAGTGGCGACGCCGACGAAGGCATCTGGTCGGCTGGCCAGGTGCAAGGCCTGATCCACGATATCCCGAGCTGCGCCGAGTTGGTGTCGCGCATCGTTCGCGAGGCGGAGGCCATCATCCGGAGCCGCCTGGAAGGCATGATGTCCGGCGCACAGCGCCAGGCCGCCGAATAAGCGGACTCGGGCAGCCAAGACACGAGAGAGAGAGCCATGAAAGCCTATGTCTACGGCGCCAATGGCGCTGAAATCACTGATGTCGCGAAGCCTTCGCCGAAGGGCATGCAGGTGCTGGTGAAGGTCCACGCCTGCGGCCTGAATCGCGCCGACCTCGGCATGACCAAGGGCCATGCGCATGGCTCAGCCGGCGGCGTCGGCGCCGTGCTCGGCATGGAGTGGGCCGGCGAAGTCGCCGAACTGGGGCCGGAGGCGAAAGGCGTCAAGATCGGCGACAGGATCATGGGCTCCGGCGGCGCCGCGTTCGCGGAATATACGCTGGCCGATCACGGCCGGCTGTTCCGCGCACCCTCGAACATGAACTTCGAGGAAGCCGCCACCCTCCCCGTCGCGCTCGCCACCATGCATAATGCCGTCGTGACCAACGGCGCCCTGCAGCCCGGTCAGACCGTCCTGATCCAGGGCGCAAGCTCCGGTGTCGGGTTGATGGCGATGCAGATCGCAAAACTCAAAGGCGCGAAGACCGTGATCGGTTCCTCGACCGATCCGATGCGCCGCGGGCGGCTGAAGGAATTCGGCGCCGACCTCGCGATCGATTCCAGCGATCCCGGCTGGGTCGATCAGGTGCTGAAGGCGACCAACGGCGAAGGCGTCGATCTGATCGTCGACCAGGTTTCCGGCAAGCTCGCGAACCAAAATCTCGCGGCGACGAAAGTCAAAGGCCGCATCGTCAATGTCGGCCGGCTCGGCGGCACGCACGCCGATTTCAACTTCGACCTCCACGCGGCGCGCCGCATCAACTATATCGGCGTCACCTTCCGCACCCGCTCGATCGAGGAAATCCGCGAGATCTTTGATGAAGTCCGAAAGGACATCTGGCCGGCGGTGGAAGCGCGAAAACTGCAATTGCCGATCGACAAGGTCTACAAGTTCGCCGATATCGGCAAGGCGTTCGAGCACATGGAAGCCAACAAGCACCTTGGGAAGATTGTGGTGGCGCTGTAGGGCGGGCCCGGTGGCGATTGGATCGTCATTGCGGAAACAAAACCAAACTCTGGAGCGACTCAAGAATCGCGGCCCGCACGCGAAGCGCGGCCTGAGGGTTGTGTTCGCGGATGTAATCGGCGATCTCGGCCAGATCCCGAGCCGCACGCGGCGTGAAGCGGAGCTTCATTGCTCAAAGCGACGAAACGCGGCTTCGATCTGGGCATCGGTTGCGAATTGGCGGCGCTTGGCTTGCGCAAGCCCTTCCAGCACGACGGGAAGATGCGCGGGGTCGATTTCCTCTGGCTCTCCCT
>JBJMTR010000495.1:0-7601 GCA_045811565.1 Bradyrhizobium sp. | reverse complement strand
GTGACGACAACGATCGGCCTGCCGAATTTATCGCGTGGTGCTGACATGGTTCCCCCGTCGATGCTGTATCTGGAGCGCCACCGCGCTCCACCTCATTGCCTGAGCATAACCTGATCGGAAAACCGGCGCCCGCTTTGCGCTCACGCGGCCCTCCGGGTCCGGATCATGCTCTACTTGACCGCCTCGACCAGGGCCATGCCTTCGCCCTGCCAGTGACCGGTCCCCAAAACGACAATCTGGGCCGGAGGCTCGGAGTTTTCAACCTCGAGCCCGGTCGGGTCGTTGGGCGGAAACAACGCGCTACGCGAGATCGAAAGCGCCGCGAGCGCAAGGCCCAGCGGAAACTGGGTTTCCACCGTATGGCCAAACATCGTTCCCGTTGCGCGCACGGCTAGGCCGGGATGCTGGCGCAGGAAGGCCTTCTCTTCCGATGTCACCGGTTCGACGCCGGTCGCGCCGGTGATGATGCTGCCGTTATCGACGCCGAGCTTCGGCCACAACGCTTCCAGTGATTTAGTCACCGCGCCCGATCGTTTGCGTTGCGCGAGATCGGCAACCACCTTGCTCAACTTGGCGTAAGGCTTTGCACCGCGCGCTTGTGCATGCTCGCGCGATTCCATCACGAGGAAAACGCCGGCGGAGCCGAGCGCGAACCCGCTGTTCTCCTGACGCGCCCAGACTGGCGCGAATTTGTCGGTCAGGTTGAAGTCGCCGAATTCATAGAGCACCAGCAAATCCTGGCGCTCTCCATTATGGGCCGCGCCGACCAGCGCGATATCGCTCTGACCGGATTCGATCCGGGCCAGCGCAATTCGGGCCGCGTCGATGCCTGCGGCTTCCTCGCCCATGAAGGTGCGTGACGTGCCGGAGACACCATGAACGATGGCGATATTGCCGGCGAGCAGATTGGAGAGCTGGGCCAGGAACAGCGTCGGCCGCAAATCGTTCATCAGCCGTTCGTTCAGGAAAGCCGGACCGGAATTTCCTATGACATCGGCATTGATGATCGCGGTATCGACCGTGATGTCGCGCTCGCCGCCGCCGGCCGCGACGATCATGTCCATCCGGCCGAGGATCTCCTGATTGCCTTTGACGCCGGCGGAGTCCAGCGCGAGCCCGGCGGCATAGGTGCCGATCCGCTGCCAGGCCTCCATCTGGCGCTGATCGCCTTTCTTAGGGATCTGCGCATCGAAACTGACCGGCGCCAGCGGATGAACGATGTGGGGTGCAAAGCGCTTGTCGTCGATGTTGATGCGCTTCGCGTTGAGCGCATCCCAATGCGCATCCAGCCCTTCGCCGAGCGAGGACACGATGCCGATGCCGGTGATCCAGACTTCTTTCCGCTCAGTCATGCGTTATTGCCTGCAACGGAAAGGCGATCTTGCGGGCCATCGCATCCATATGCACGCGCAAGTCGGGATGGGGGAAAGGGATATGGCGGAAGGTCAGGTCAGCGCTGCATTTAAGTTCGGTGCCGACGCGCACCTTTGCCGAGGTGACGGCAAAGCCCGATCCTTCATGCTCGACCTTGGCACTGATCGTCAGCAGCTCGCCGGGACCTACGAAACCCCGCATCTTGGCTTCCTTCACCATTGCGAGGAACGGCATGCGCTCGAATTTCATTAGGCCGAGCAGGAGCCAGCCAGACGACTGCGCCATCGCCTCGGTCAACAAGACGCCGGGCATGATCGGGTAACCCGGGAAATGCCCCTCGAAGATGGTGCTGGTCTTGGGAACGTCCGCTTCGACGGTGATCGTCTTCTCGTCGAAGTTGAGGTCTACGATACGGTCTATCAATTGGAAGTATTCAAGTTGCATGGCGGGCGATTACGAGCCCGTGCCCGCGCCCGCGTTCTTGGCCGCGACCAGTTCGTCGATACGATCGGCGAGATTTTTCAGCACGAAGTACTGCTCGGTCGTGGCCTTTCCGTCGTTGACCTCCTGGGTCCATTTCTCGAGCGGCATCTTGATTCCAAAGGCCTTATCGATGGCAAAGGCAATGTCGAGGAAGTCGAGGCTGTCGATTCCCAGATCGTCGATGGCATGGCTCTCCGGCTTGATCGTGTCGCGCGGAATGTCGCAGGTCTCAGCGATAATGTTGGCGATCTGATCGTATGTGGAAGACATCATTAAGCCTTTGATATATTGGCGATAAATTCCGGGGCGGCATGGCGTCGGCGGGCGCGTCGCCCCGGAATGCCCTGTCCCCCGGCCGGAGTCGTGTGCCCGTATATCGGAGCGGGGCCCTTAGTTCAATGGAGCTTGGCTTGGTGTCTGGGGGGCGTTTTTCAGCAAAAACAGTTGTTCCGGTTCCGCAATGTCAGCGTCGCGGCAGCACGGAAATCCTGGCGCAGTCGTGGCGGCCCATCAGGACGCAGTCCTGGGTCTTGCGGAGGTCGGCGATGCTTATGGCAAGCCACATCCCGATCGCCGTCAGCGCCACGGTGAACGCGAACGCCGCAATATTCGCCAGCATGCGTTGACGGAAGTCGTCCGGTTCGTCGCTGGGCCGCTCATAGCGCGACAGGTCGTTCGCCACTTGCCAGCCATTTGCGGGCTGGCCCGGCTCGTCCCGGCGGGGCGGCGGATGCGAAGACGTGCGCGGCTGGAATTTTAGCACGACGTGCTCGTCATCCGAAGCAATGGGCCGCTGGGTTTTCACTGCCGTCACGTCCGCAGAAGTTGCGCTCCTGTTTAGCACGCTCGCCGCATTTCTCACGTAAAATGTTGGTGCATGCGAAGGCGCAACTCATTCTCTGGAATTTCATGGAACTAGCTGTGGTTAATTCAGAGATGTCCGAGTTCTGCATGGAGAAGCCCCCGGCTTTTGCGAACAGCAAGGACGCGGTGTATCTGCCGGGCCGGTGCGGACCCGCGTCGGATAATTAGGATGTCGGTGGCGGTTCCGACGAAGAAGCCGGAGCGGGCTCCTCAGCCGGCTCGTCCCTACCGCCGAGTTTCTTGTGCAGCCAACGTTCAACTCGGGCACCGACGATGAGAACCGCAAACGTGATGACCAGCGCGACAATGACAGGCCGCCATTGTCCCATGCCGCAGACAATTCCGATGCACGCCGCCAGCCAGGTGCAGGCGGCACTGGTGAGCCCGCGAACCCGGAAATGACGTCCCGCGTGGACAATGACTCCGGCGCCAAGAAAGCCGATCCCCGTCACGATTCCCTGGATCACCCGGCTGGCGGCATCTGAAACTCGCGCGGCGTTATCGGGATGGACCAGCACGAGCAGCATGGCGGTCGCAAGACTGACTAACCCCAGCGTCTTCAGGCCAATCGGCTTTCCATGAAGGTCGCGATTGAGGCCAATCAGGCTCCCCGCGAGCGTGGCTACGCCAAGACGCAATATGATCTCGGTCCAGTCCAGCAATGCGATGACCCCGGCCTCGGTCTATTTCGGCAGCCGCCCCATCATATAGAACTCGTCGTTGGGACGCATAGCGGTGACATTGGCCATCCGGTTCGACAGCGCGAAGAATGCCGCGATCGCGGCGATGTCCCAAATCTCGTCATCGCTGAAGCCGTGGCTGGCGACCGCAGCAAAATCTGCTTCGGAAATCGTGTTCGCCTCGGTCGCCACCTTCATCGCAAAATCGAGCATTGCGCGCTGCCGCGGCGTTATATCCGCCTTGCGGTAGTTGACGGCGATCTGGTCGGCGATCTGCGGGTTCTTGGCGCGGATGCGCAGGATCGCGCCATGCGCGATCACGCAATAGTGGCACTGATTGGCGCTACTCGTTGCCACCACGATCATCTCACGCTCGGCTTTGGTCAGCCCGCCTTCCTTTTCCATCAGCGCGTCATGATAGGCAAAGAACGCGCGAAACTCGTCGGGCCGATAGGCCAGCGTCAGGAAGACATTGGGAACGAAGCCGGACTTCTCCTGCACCGCCAGGATGCGGTTGCGGATATCGTCCGGCAATTTGTCGAGGGAGGGCGTCGGGAAGCGTTGTGCAACAGGCTGCGTCATAGGAGGTTTCCAAGGCCGCGTCGCGGCTACGCCGAAACCTTATAACGTTTTCGAGAGAAGTGGGTACCGGTTGGCGTGAAGAAAACGCGTCAAAACAGCGTCGAAGGGCGCCGGCGCAAGGCACACCGGAGCGTTGCCGGAACAGGCCATCAGCGCAGCGGCTTCTTCAAGAGCGAGAAGCGATCGGGGTCGAGTCCCATCGACGGCTGCAGCATCGGCGCCTCCAGCGGTATAGTGCGCGCGACGGGCCGCTCGTTGATGGTAGGATCGTTGGGCACGTCGCGATGCGAGGTGGCGCCACGCCAGCGCTCCAGCACCGCGGAGACGAAATGCATGTCGTGGCCGGCGGTGACCGACGGTGCGGTCGCAATGGTGGCTTCGCTGCGCGGCAGTTGATGAACGGGCACCTCCTTGAAGCGCAGCCGGGTCGGCAGCGCCACGCCTTCGCCGAAAGCGAGCACTTCGCGGGTGCCAAGAGAGGGAACGAACGACAACAGGTTTGCCGCAGCGTCGGAGACTGCCGAGCGCAGCAGCGTCTGGTCGCGCTCATTGGCCAGGCGCATCGCGAACAGCGTGTTGCACTGGGAGATGATGGTCGCGTCAAGCTCGGCCGGGCGCTGCGTGACGAGGCCGAGATAGACGCCGTATTTGCGGCCTTCCTTCGCGATGCGCGAGACCGCCTTGCGCGTTGGGCCAAACCCGATGCTGCGGTCGGCGGAAGCATAGCGGTGCGCCTCCTCGCAGACGAACAATAGTGGCGAGACGCCGTCGCTCCAGAGGCCGAAGTCGAACGCCATGCGGCACAGCACGGACACCACGGAATCCACCACTTCGGCGGGGAAGCCTGCGAGCTGCATGATGGTCATCGGCCGGCCATTCGCGGGCAGGCGGAAAAGATGGCTGATGACTTCCGCCATGGTGTCGCCGCCGACATTGGCATTGTCGAACATGAAGGCGTAGCGCGGATCGTTGCGCACTGTCTCGACGCGAGAAATCAGCTTGTGATAGATGATGCGCGACGAGCGGTTCTCCAGTTTGCCCATGCGTTCGTCGATCAGCGAGATCAGATCGACCAACCGATAGGGCACCGGCGTATCGACAGTGTAGCCGACCGTCTTGGAGTCGGCCCGCTTCAAGCCGAGCCGGTCGGTGCTTTGGTACTGGGTGTAGATGCCCTTCGCCATCGGAATGACTTCGGCGAGGATGTCGAGTTCTTCCGGCACGCCCGGGCGGCCGGCGAACAGCACGTCGACGATCTCTTCGAAATTGAACAGCCAGAACGGGAGCTTCAGGTTGCGCGGATTGAGCACCTGTGCACGCTCGCCGAAGCATCGGCCATACTCGTTGTGCACATCGAGCAGGAAGATGCGCAGGTTCGGCCGCGCCTTGAGAATCTCGTTGACCAGCAGTGACACGCCGGTTGATTTGCCGACGCCGGTGGAGCCGAGCACCGCGAAATGCTTTGAGAGCATTTCCTCGATGTCGACATAGGCGATGACCGAGCGGTCCTGCTGCAGGGTACCGACATTGATCTGGTCAGATCCGCTCGGCGCGTAGATCGTGCGGAGCTCCTGATTGGTGATCAGGTCGACGGTGTCGCCGATCGTCGGATAGTTGGTGACACCGCGCTGGAATTTGGGACGATCGCCGCCCAGGATCTCACCGAGCAGGTCGACCGAAGCGCTGGCGATATAATTGTCGGAGCTCGGCAGGTTCTCGCATGACACTTCGGTGATCATTGCGACGATCACCGAAGTCGCGCAGCGAATGCTGATGAAACGGCCGACGGTCGCACGCACTTCCGAGACCGGCATCTGGCTCGTCGCCAGAAGCCCAACCCGCGCGAGGGAGCCGCGCACCGAAATCACACGTCCGAAGGATGTCACGGTTATCAGACCTAGCATGCCATTAGATTAAGACCGGGTTTCCACTATGCCGGGGCCGGGCTGGAGAAACGGTTAAAACGGCGTGGTTCCGGATCGGCTAAATCTGCGGCATCTTGGCCAGGATACGCGTTTGCGCGGACGCCCGGCCGCTGTTGGCGGTAGGTCGTTACGGCAGAAAACCGGTTTCTTTCGCGCATTGACCGCGAGGCCGCCCCGGGTTCCGCTTAAGGGTTGATTTACCAAGTCGAAGGAGAACCGCCGGTCATTCGCGATGGCGGCTTTCGAGGTTTACGATCAGCCGTTGGTGAATCTCGAGACCGCCAAGATCAGCCGCTGCGAAGCGCGGCTGCGCTGCCGCCATGCTGAGCGTGGCACGATCTCGCCGGCGGAATTCATCCCCTTGCGGAGGAGACCGGTCTGAGCAACGAACGGCGAAAGCTGGGTGCTCGACGCGGCATGCGCCGAGGCCGCGATCTGGCCGGGATGACCTCCTCCGCGTGGCCATCAATGTTTTCCCAGTGCAGTTCAAGAGCCGGACGCTCGCGGTAGATGTAAGCCGCCGTCCGCGGCTTGAAAGGTCGGACGCCGCTTGCTATCCAAATTGCCGCAACAATAAGAAACAGGGCAGGGTGGAACGCGATGAACCGCGACATCGAAACTTGAGTGGGCTCGCGCGGCCCTCCGCGCTCGCTCCGTTCCGCATCCGCAATTACCGCTTCCAGTGGCCTGCCGATCTGCTTACGTCGTGGGCGTTCGAGATGGAGACGCTCATTCTCGGCTGGTATGTGCTGGTCGAGACCGGCTCCGTGCTGTTGCTCACGGTGTTCGCATCACTTGGGTATGTCGGGACTCTGGTGGCGCCGATGTTCGGGGTGGTCGGCGACCGCATCGGCCACCGCGACCTGCTGGCGATGATGCGCGCGATTTACGCGGTGCTGGCAACGACGCTGATGACGCTGGCGCTGTCAGGTCATCTCAATCCGTTCCTTGTCTTCGTCATCGCGGCGCTGATGGGCGTGGTCCGGCCTTCGGACCTTGGCGTCCGCGGTGCCCTGGTCGCGACCATCATGCCGCATGAGCAACTGATCGGGGCGATCAGCATTTCACGGACCACGATGGACACCGCGCGCATCGCCGGCGCCTTGAGCGGCGCCGGATTGTTCGCTTCCCTCGGGATGGGACCGGCCTATGTGGCGATCGTCGGTCTATATGTCGCCAGCACCGCGCTGACGCTTTGCGTTGTAGCGCAGTCGAAGCCACAGGTCATCGATGGGCCATTGCAGCGCTCACCGCTGCGGGACCTGAAGGAGGGCGTCGCCTATGTCTGGACAACGCCGCGCATGCGCGCCGCACTATGGATCGCGTTTCTTGCCAATCTGACCGCATATCCGTTGTCCAACGGGCTCTTGCCTTACGCCGCGCGGGAAATATACGGCACCAATCAGGCCGGCCTCGGCTATCTGTCGGCGAGCTTTGCGATCGGTTCGCTGATCGGCTCGATCGCTTTAAGTCTGGTCGGCGGCATCAGGGTGGCGCGACTGATGATCGGTTCCACCATCCTGTGGTACGCGATGCTTTTGCTGTTTGCGCAAATGCAGACCGTGCCGACCGCGATGGCATGCCTGCTGCTGGCAGGCTTCTCGCAGAGCCTCTCCATGATCTCGCTCGCGGTCATCCTGATGCGCACCGCAAACGAACAGTTCCGCGGCCGGGTGATGGGCGTACGCATGAT
>JBJMTR010000494.1:0-10400 GCA_045811565.1 Bradyrhizobium sp. | reverse complement strand
GGTTGGATCTGCACTCGCCTGGCGGGTCGATCAGCTTGGCGCCGACCGAAATGTGCTGATGGCCGCCCCCGTAGTAGAGGTCGTCGTGCTCCATGAACATGGTCGCGGGCAGCACGATATCAGCCACTTGCGCGGTCTCGGTCATAAACTGCTCATGGACCGCAACGAACAGATCCTCGCGCGCAAAGCCCTGGCGCACCAGCGTCTGCTCCGGCGCCACCGTGACCGGATTGGTATTCTGGATCAGCATGGCCTTGACCGGCGGTCCGCCTTTCAACGCTTCGGCGTCGCCGGTCAGGATGCGCCCGATCTGGGACTGGTCGAGCCAGCGGGTCGTGCGATCAATCGCGTCGTGGCCCTCGATGATAGATTCATTGAACTTCCAGACCGCGGCGTTATTGAAGAAAGCCCCGCCGCCTTCGTATTGCCAGGCCCCGGTCACCGCCGGAATGCAAAGCGCCGCGTGCATCTGCGCCGCACCGTTGCGGCTGCGGGTAAAACCATAGCCGAGGCGGAAAAACGAGCGCTTGGTTTGCCCGACGGTACGCGCGAACGCCTCGATCTCTTCCACCGGTACGCCTGATATCGATGAGGCCCATTCCGGCGTCCGGGTCGCGAGATGCGCCTCTAGTTCGTCCGGACAATCCGTGTAGCGTTCAAGATAGGCCCTGTCGGCATAGCCCTCGCGAAACAACACATGCATGACCCCGCAGGCGAATGCGCCGTCAGTACCGGGCCGCAGCAGGATCTTTATATCGGCCTGCTTCATGGTGTCGTTGTTGTAGATATCGACCGCTGCGATCTTGGCGCCGCGCTCCTTTCGGGCGCGCGACGCGTGGGTCATCACATTGACCTGCGTGTTTACCGGATTGGTGCCCCAGATCACGATCAGGTCGGATACGCCCATCTCGCGCGGATCGACGCCTGCGATCTTGCCGGTGCCGATGGCAAATCCGACGCGGGCGATGTTTGCGCAGATGGTCGAATAAAAACGGGAATATTTCTTCACATGGGCAAGGCGGTTGATGCCGTCGCGCATCACGAGCCCCATGGTGCCGGCATAGTAATAGGGCCACACCGATTGGGCGCCGAACTCGCGCTCAGCGGCATCGAACCGTGCGGCGATTTCGTCCAGCGCTTCGTCCCAGGAAATCCGCGCGAATTGGCCGGAGCCTTTTGACCCAGTGCGGCGCATCGGATGCATCAGCCGGTCGGGATGATGAATGCGCTCCGCGTAGCGCGCGACCTTGGCGCAGACGACGCCGGCCGTATAGGTCTGCAGCTTGGAGCCGCGGACCCGGCCGATCGAGCCGCCTTCGATCACCTCGATATCCAGCGCACAAGCCGACGGACAATCGTGCGGGCAGGTGGAATGGCGAATTTCGATCTTGGCGTGCTGGTTCATGCCTCGACATTTAACATCAAATGCGGGGGTAGCCGAGCGCATTTAACCGGAGCATGCGTGCGAAAACCGTGCACAAGCCATGCATCAGCCGCCCAGATAAGCTCCTCCATTGGCGTGGATCGCCTGCCCGTTGATGTAGCGCGCGCCCGGGCCGCAGAGGAATCGCACGGTGGCCGCGACGTCTTCCGGCCTTCCCCGCTCGCCGGTAATGGTTTGGTGGGTCAGATGATGCGCGGGTTCCGGTTTGTCTTTGGCTCGCGGCGTGCCGATCAACCCTGGAACCACACAGTTCACGGTAATACCATCGTCGGCGAGATCATGTGCCAGAGCACGCGTGAAGCCGATAATTCCCGCCTTCGCCGTCACCACATGGGCGCGGTCCTTCGCCCCTGTATGGGCGCTCAGGCCGCCGATATTGATGATGGTTCCCGCTCCACTCTGCCGCAGCGCCGGAAGGCAAGCCTTCACACAATGGAAGGTGCCATCGAGGGTGACATCGAGGATCTCGCGCCAGGCGGCATAGTCCATTTCGGCGAAACGCTTCTCCCGCCGCAGCGCAGCGTTGTTGACGAGGATATCGATTCGGCCAAATTGTTTTACTGCCGCATCGGCCATCGCTTTCACCGCTTTGGCATCAGCGACGTCGCCGATATGGACCAGCGCCTTGCCGCCCACGGACTCGATCTCTCGCGCGACCGCTTCCGCCTCGGCGCGGTTGCTGCGCGCGTTGACGACAATAGACGCGCCGCCATCCGCCAGTGTCAGTGTGATCGCGCGACCGATATTGCGCCCCGCACCGGTGACGATAGCAACCCTGCCAGAGAGTTCATTGGTGGTCATGTATACCCTTCTTCCCGTCATACCCGGCCTCCGGGGCAGGAGAATGACCCAATCTCTAATGCCGCAACGCGCGTAGATCGATCCTTCCTTGATACAATCCCGCCATCAGCGCCACCGCCGCATCGCACTGCGCCTTGCCCCAGCCGCCATGCTGCGCGTTGAGCACAAATTTATCCATCACGTCCTGTCGTGCCAGTGGCTCCTGCGCGCCGCCGCGCAAATGGGGCTGCCGTTCCTCGACGACGCTGCCATCCCTGAGCGTCGCGCGGATATGGCCTGTGTAATTGTCCGGATACGGATTGGCCGGGTCGATCACGAATTTCACTTTCGCCGCCAGCGCCAGTACGCGCGCGTCGCGGATGGCGCTTTCAGTGAAAGCGCCGAGCCCGACGCCACCATGGACGAACCCGGCCGCCAGCAAATATGGCGTCGCGAACTTGGCGGCGTAGCCGTTGCGCGGGCGCTGCTTGTCGGCGAGCGGCTCCCACAGCCGATGGACGGTGCCTTCCGCCACCTCGCACACCATCTCCTTGACGTCCTCCGGCCTGATGCCGCGTGCGGCAAGCCGTCGCGCGCAATCGATATAGGGCTGCGCCATCGTCCCGCAGGGATAGGGCTTGAACGCCAGCGTATCCGTCACCCAGCGCGCGCCGAAATCGCCGACCAGTGCGTCGTAATCGCCCTTCGTGGTATGCGCGAAGCCATGGAACAGCCCGTGCACGCCTTCAAAAACGGTGCGCGGACCAACGAAGCCGCCACGCGCCAACAGCGCCGCGCGGATGCCAGACTGTGCGGCCCAGCCGGCATGCAGGCGCTTGGTCCATGCACCTTCGGTTAAATATTCGATGATGCCACCGGCCATGCTGCCGGCAATGCCGAGCGCGTCGACAATCTGCCGCGCGTTGAGGCCGAGCGCGGCGCCGACGCCCGCGGCGGCGCCCATGGCGCCGAACACCGCTGTGGGATGAAAGCCCGCCTTGTGTACGGCCTTCGGCACCACGAGGCTTAATCGGCAAAGCACTTCTGTGCCGACGGCTACCCCGACCAGCGCCATGCGGCCATCGGGATTGTGACGTTCGCAGGCCGCCAAAACCGCCGGCACGATGACGGCGCCGGCGTGCACCGGGCCGCCCTCGAACGTATCGTCAAAATCCTCGCCATGGGCGGCGGTACCGTTGACGAAAGCGGCGCACGCGGCATTCAGCGTCCGAACATGGCCGATGGCGGTACAGGAACCGTCATCGTCGCAGCCCGCCAACGAGCTCTTGATATAATTCTCGTTCCGCGCGGTAACGCAGAGGCCGACAACATCGATCAGCAATTCCTCGCATTTGCGCGTGGTCGTGGCCGGAAGCGTGCCCGGCTTCAACGCAACGATCTTTTCCGCGAGCGCCTCCGCGACGGAGATCTTGGGCAGTTCGGAATTCATTCCGATCAGACGCGGAAGATTCGGGTGTACCGCGCCTTGATCGCGTCGCCCTCTTTTTCCACTGCCGCGGCATCGTCCTTCATGGTTTTGATGTCCTTCAGCGGTTTCCGCCCGGCCTTCTCGACTGCTTGCGAGTGCACCGAGCGCAGGCCGCCGAGGTCGATGATCAGCTGCTGGGCCTCACGGCCGAGGCTGAACGACTGGAACAGCTTTGCGGCGTTCGGATTGGGTGAGCCCTTGAAGATGCCGTTCGGGCCGATGATCAGCGGCGATCCTTCGCTGGCATAGACCGGTTCGACCGGACGTCCCGCCTCCTTCATCTGGAAGATGTTGTACTCGTTGCCGTCGGCCATCACCGCGCGTTCGCCGAGGTCGAGCTTCTTCGGCGGATCGGCGGAGGATTGCACCTGCATGACGTTCTGCTTGGCGAGCTGTTCGAAGAAGCTCCAGCCGAGATCGCGCTGCATCTGGTAGGTTGCAGTCATGATGGTGCCGCTATAGCCGGGGTGGGCTTTCACGATCTTGCCTTTCCATCTGGGATCGAGCAGATCGGCAAAGCTCTTCGGTGCTTCCTCAGGCTTCACCAGATTGGTGTTGTAGGCGATGATGCTCAGCCAGACGCGGAAGCTCGCAAACTGACCATCAGTGTCCTTGTGCTCTGCGGGATAAAACTTCGCGACCTCTTCGGGCACGTAAGGCGCCAAAATGCCGTCGCGTTTCCAGACGATGAAATGCGCGGCATCCGACGAATTCACGACGTCGACGGCGTGAATATTGCTGGAATATTCCTGGCCGATGCGTTGGAACACCCGCTCCGCGCCGGTGCGTTCGACCCGCACCGCAATGCCCGGATATTTCGCCTCGAATGCCTTTGCCAGCTTCTCTGCGACCGGCAGATCGGTCGAGGTATAGTAAATGACCTGGCCTTCCTTCTTCGCAGCCGCGATCAGATCAGCCGTGACCGGCTCAGCCGGCGGCGCATCGGCCAACACGCGGGTCGAAAACGCCGCGCCCGCAAGCACGGCGCCGGTGCCCTTCAGCACGCCACGGCGCGAAATCCTCAAGTCTTTCATCCACTAATTCCTGCTTATCGGCGATGCTACATACACCACAGGGTATATTTTATTCCGACCGCTTGGTCCGAGTCTATCATCGACATCTCGTTTGCATTGCAGCTAAACTCGCCGGCAAGGAAAACAAGAGCAGATGAGGGAGGCGGAAATGACGGGCCCAAGGTTGGTGCTGGCAGCGCTTACGGCTCTGCTGACGACGCCCTTCCTTAGCTGGCCATCGCCCGCGCAGGACTACCCGTCGCGGCCGGTCCGGGTGATCGTTCCATTTGGCGCCGGTGGGCCCGCCGACGTCACCGCACGCCAGATTGGCAACATTTTACAGGAAAATTTCGGCCAGCCGTTCGTGATCGAGAACCGCACTGGCGCCGGCGGTGTGATCGGCACGCAAGAAGCCGCCAAGTCGCCGCCTGACGGCTACACTCTACTGATGATGTCAAACACCCAGACCGCGAATGAATCCCTGGTGCCGCAGCGCAAATATGAACTAATGCGCGATCTCGTGCCGATAGCGCCGGTCAATTACTCCGATCTCGTGATCGTGGTGCACCCCAGCGTGCAGGCGAAAACGCTGCAGGAATTTATCGCGCTCGCCAAATCGCAACCGGGGAAACTGAACTATGCATCCTCCGGTCAGGGCACGCCCTACCACATGGCCGGCGAGCTGTTCAAAACCATGGCCGGCATCGATGTCGTGCACGTGCCCTATCGCAACAGCGGCGAAGCGCGCAGCGGTGTAATCGGCGGCCAGGTGCAGATGATGATCGATGCGGTTCCGGCAATGACGCCCAATGTTGCCGAAAATCAGGTGCGCGCGCTGGCGACTACGGGCAAGACTCGTTCGACCGTGCTGCCCAACGTACCGACGGTGATCGAGGCCGGCATTCCCGACTATGAGGCGACGATCTGGTTGGGATTGATGGCACCTGTGGGCACCCCAAAACCGATCATCGACAAGATCAACGCCGCCGTGAACGCCGCGGTAAAGCGGCCGGACATCACAAAGCTTTGGTCCGGACAGGGCGCGGTTTCGATGTCGATGACACCCGATGAGTTCGGTAAATTTCTGCGCGGCGATATTGTGAAATGGGCTGAAGTCGTCAAGAAGTTCGATAAGACCCAATAACGAACTATCCAAGGTTCGCTATGCCGAGCATTCGATTTCGCCTCAATGGCGTGAAGACAGAGATCGACGTCGATTCCGACCGGTCGCTGCTCGACATCTTGCGTGGACAACTTGGCATAATCGGTCCGCATTTCGGCTGTGGCGCCGGCGAGTGCGGTGCCTGCAACGTCATCGTCGGGGATCGTGCGGTGGCCGCCTGCGACACGCCGCTCTGGTCGGTCGCGGACAAGGACATCACGACCATCGAAGGATTGGGAAGCGCCGAGCAGCCGCATCCGCTTCAGCGCGCCTTCATCGCCGAACAGGCGCTGCAATGCGGCTATTGCGTGCCGGGTATCCTGATGAGTGCAGCGGCGCTGCTGAAACGAAACCCCGCGCCCTCCACGGGAGAGGTGAAGGAAGCGCTCGACCGCAACCTGTGCCGCTGTGGCTCACATAACCGCATGGTGCGAGCGGTGCTTCGCGCGGCAACCGAGATGGCCGCGGGATGAACCAGCAAGCGCCCTCCGCACCTGCGCCCAAATTACCGATCAGCCTTGCGGCGAACCCAAAGCTTTCCTCATGGCTGAGATTCTCGGCAGAAGGAAAGGTGACGGTTTTGCCGGGCAAGGTCGAGATCGGACAGGGCATCGTGACGGCGCTGGCGCAGATCGCAGCCGATGAACTCGATGTCGACATCTCCCGCGTGCGGATGATTCGTGCCTCAACGGCGACAAGCCCCAACGAAGGCGTTACCTCAGGCAGTCTCTCGGTGCAGCAATCTGGCCGCGCGCTGCGGCACGCATGCGCTGAAGTGCGGCGGATATTTCTGGAACTGGCGTCGGAGCGGCTGGGCGTGGGAATCGACGCGCTCTATGTCGAAGACGGCACCATCTCCGGACCCGGCAACGTTCGGACCAGCTATTGGGAGCTTGCTAAAGAAGTCTCGCTCGATCGCGATGCGATGCCTGATGTCACACCGAAAGCGATTGCACAGCGGGCGCTGGCGGGAAGTTCGGTTCAGCGGATCGATATCCCCGACAAGGTGTTTGCGCAACCACGCTTCATTCACGATTTCTCGCTGCCGGGAATGTTGCATGGCCGTGTGCTGCGGCCAGAGAATTCGCGCGCAAAACTGATCAATCTGAAGAAGGACGGTGCCCGCGCAATTGGCGGTCTCGTTGCTGTCGTACGTAACGGCAGTTTTGCCGGCGTCGTAAGTGAAACAGAGAACGGTGCGGAGCTATCCCTCAAAGCTTTACGCAAGGGTGCAACGTGGTCCGAGGGCGAGACGCTGCCCGATGAGAATGATGTGGCTTCGTTCCTGAGAGCCGAACCGGCCGAGCTGACGATTATCGACAAGCGAGCGGCAGCGGCAGCTCGGGAGAAGGCGCGAACGATTCGGCGGCTGTATACTCGCCCTTACATTGCCCATGCATCGATCGCGCCGTCCTGCGCGATCGCACGGTGGAGCGGCAATCAGGTTCAGGTCTGGACCCATAGCCAAGGCGTCTATCTCCTGCGTACCGATCTGGCGCTGGTGCTCAAACTGCCGGTCGAGGACGTCACCGTCGAGCATATGGAAGGCGCCGGCTGTTACGGGCACAATGCGGCCGACGACGTCGCACTTGACGCGGTGCTGCTGGCGAAGGCCGCAGATGGCCGGCCGGTACGGGTGCAGTGGTCGCGCGAAGACGAGATGTCGCACGCGCCGTTCGGGGCAGCGATGGCGATCGAGATCGAAGCCGATCTCGATGCCAATGGCGACATCGCCGACTGGCGCCACGCTGTCTGGAGCAACGGTCACGCAGCGCGGCCGGGACGCGCGGCGCAGCCTGCCCTGCTCGCCGGATTTGAGCTAGAGAATCCGTTTCCGCGCATGGTCTCGAGCAATCCGCCGCAAGCCAATGGCGGCGGCGCCGATCGTAATGCTATTCCGCTGTATGACTTTCCTTCGTGGCAGATCGAGACCCATCGCTTGCTAACCATGCCAGTCCGCACCTCCGCGCTGCGGACGCTCGGCGCGCAGGGCAACGTGTTCGCCATTGAATCCTTTCTTGACGAGGTTGCCACCGAGCGCGGCGAGGATCCGGTCGCGTTCCGATTACGCCACCTGAAAGACGAGCGCGCAAGGGAGGTCATCCGCGCTGCCGCGAACCGAGCAAAATGGAGATCGGAGAAGCGATCCGGCACTGGTCGCGGCATCGGCTTTGCCCGATACAAGAACACCGGCGCCTATTGTGCCGCCGTGGCCGAGATCGAAGGCGCGGACGATGTTCGCGTCACCAAGTTGACTCTCGCGGTCGATGTCGGCGAGGCTATCAATCCCGACGGCGTCGTCAACCAGATCGAAGGCGGCGCCATCCAGGCCACGAGTTGGGTGCTGAAAGAGCGCGTCCGCTTCGACCGTCACCGCATCACCAGCACGAATTGGGCGGAGTACCCGATCCTTCGCTTCAGTGAGGCACCGGAGGTCGAGGTCGAGTTAATCCAGCGGCCGGAGTTGGATCCGGTCGGCGCCGGCGAAGCCGCGCACGGCCCCGTCACGGCGGCTATTGCAAACGCTGTGTTCGATTGCCTCGGCGTGCGGGTACGCGATCTGCCGATCACACGTGATAGCTTGATTACCGCGATGGAATTGGCCTGATGAGCACATTGAACGTCCTGAGCGGCGGCGCGGCGCAAGGACTGGTCAGGAGTCTCGCGTCGACTTTCAAGGCGATGACCGGCCTTGATATCGAAGGCGAGTTCGGCGCGGTCGGCGCCATGGCCGACAAGCTGCGCAACGGCGCACCAGCCGACATCGTTATTCTCACGGCGCCGATCGTGGCAAGATTTTCGGAAGAAAAGCTGGTGGTCCCCTCCTCAATCAGGGACCTTGGCCTGGTGGAGACCGCACTCGCTGTCCGCACCGGCGACCCGCCGGTTGTGGCCAAGGACGCCCCCAGCTTGCGCGATGTTTTACTGGTTTCGGATACGATCTTTGTGCCCGACCTCAAGGCATCGACGGCTGGGATTCACGTCGCGAATGTACTTGAGCAACTCGGCATCATCAGCGAAGTGGCAGACCGGCTGAAGATCTTTCCGAACGGCGCGACCGCGATGCGGCATCTGGCCGAGTCGGATACTCGGCGGCCGATCGGCTGCACGCAATCGACTGAGATCATCAGCACCAAGGGTGTCGTTTTGTCCGGTACGCTGCCGCCGGGATGCGACCTCGCGACCATGTATACGGCTGCCGTCACTACAAGCGCGACCGCCCCGCAACAGGCGCAGCGGTTGATCGATCTGTTGGCGTCCGGCGATGCAAGCGATCTGCGCAGCCGCGCAGGCTTTGTCACCGGCCCAAAGTAGCGGCGGTCGGCCAAGGCCGCCGCGGCTAACGCGCCAGTTGCGTCAGGCCGGTCGGTGGGCCGTCAACGGCGGTCCAGCCACCGTCAACAAACAACGTGCTGCCGCTCACATAACCCGCCGCGTCCGACGCCAGAGGGCGACGGCGGTCGCGACTTCGTCGGCGCCGCTCCAGCGGTTCAAGATGGTGTGGCTGCGTAGAGCTTGTGGATGTCGGGCCGCCGCTTGAACGGACTCGCAATTTCGTCTTGGTGATGGCCGATATATATACTAATATATTAGCCTAGCATGCCTGCGCGCACAGCAAAGAAGAGCGACACTGTAGTTCGTGCCGCCGGCGCCCGCCGCAGCGGCCGGCCTCGCGCTGCGACCGCTGCGTCGCAAATTTATTCGGATCTTCGCTCGGAACTGGTGTCGTTGCGGCGCCGGCCGGGCGAGCCGATCGCCGAAGCCGAAATCGCGCTCGCCTATGGAGTAAGCCGGACGCCCGTCCGCGAGGCAATCCTGAAATTATCGGATGAAGGTCTCGTGGAGATCTTTCCTCAATCCGGAATTTTCGCCTCGCGCATTCCGCTTGCGGCGCTGCCGGAAGCCATCATCATTCGCAAGGCACTGGAGGAGACCACCGCCCGATTGGCAGCCGAACGCGCCACCTCCAGCCAAGTTCTCAATCTGCATTCGATCCTGCAACGGCAGCGCGAGGCAAGCTCTGCTAGCGACCGTGACGCTTTCCATCAAGCGGATGAAATGTTTCACGCGGGCATCGCAGAAGTCGCCGGGTATCCCGGAATTTGGAAATTTGTCCAGCAGGTGAAGGTGCACGTCGATCGCTATCGCCGGCTGACGCTGCCGCAAATGGGACGGATGACGCAAGTGATTGCGGAGCATGAGGCCATCCTGGCCGCGATCGAGGCGCACGATACGGCGGGCGCAAGAAATTCCATGGAGATCCATCTCGAAAGGCTTCTCCGCGATATCTCAGCCACTCAAAGCATCGATCCGGAGTTGTTCGACGAACAAAGCTAAGCTTGGAAGATTAACGATAACAACATTGGGAGGTTCACATGAAACGCCGCGACTTCATCAAGTTGAGCGCCGGGTTTGGAGCGGCTTTGGCGATACAGCAATCGCCCGCACTGGCGCAGGCAAAAACGGTCTTCAAGGCATCGGACGTTCATCCGCTGGGTTATCCGACGGTCG